>JAADCY010000169.1 GCA_013154205.1 Thermoproteota archaeon
AATCAACCTACTACCTAAGAGTAAACGGTGTAGGATACATACCAGACCTACCAGCAAAATACGGTGTAAGCATCGAGAACACTATTCTCGAGAACATCGCCGTCCTACCAGTCTACAGTAGAGGAATCATTGACTGGAACAAGCTAAGAGAACTAACGCTCAAACTGATCAAGGAGTTCGAGATCAAGACGCCATCACCAGACACACCCGTCAAGTTCCTCAGCGGTGGAAACATAATGAAAGTACTGGTGGCGAGAGAACTAACAGTAGCGACAAACCTGCTAGTAGCATATAACCCGACGAGAGCACTAGACGAAGCAACAGCCATCAAGGTGAGGAAGATAATTAAGGACAAAGTCTTAAAGGACAAAGTCTCAGCAATTATTGCTAGCGAAGACCTAGACGAGATTTTCCAGATCAGTGACCGCATCGCAGTTATGAACTCGGGCAAAATAGTCGGTGTCTTCCCCGCAGACAAGGCTAAGAGAGAAGAGATCGAACACCTCATGGTGATGTAACGTGAAGATCAGCATGGTTATTGTTAGAAGGGTAAAACCCCTACCCTACTGGATAATCCCTATAATAGCATTATTAGCAGGAATAGCTGTAAGTACGATAATTCTATACATCTTGGCTGGTGCAAGTCCAGCAGCAGTCTTTAGTGCCATAGCCTATGGATTTACAAGACCTGGTGTGATCGCTAAGATATTTGTAGCGTTAACGATAGTGGGTATTGCTCTATTGGTCAGCTTCAAAGGAAGTATTTGGAATATTGGTGGGGAAGGACAAATAACATTTGGTATGATGGCAGCAGCATGGGTTGCGTTATTCACCATGCTACCTTATATTAATCCAGGATTAGCACAGGCATCAATGATAATACTTGCCATGATTGCAGGAGGATTCTGGGCATTGCTTGCAGCACTACCACGTGCATATCTGGGACTTGATGAAGTACCTGTAACATTAATAATGAATTATATTGCCTACTACATTGTTGATCTCTTGGTTTATGGGCCATGGAGAGGCAGTAGTACACACAATTATCCTAGAACAGATACGATACCATCACAAGCAATGTTCCCACAAATACCAGGGACTACAATGACGTGGGATGGCTTATTCCTTCTAATAATAACGTTCATTGGTGTATGGTATCTATTAAGAAATACATCAATAGGATTAAGGATCAAAATCCTTGGTAATAACCCTAATCTGCTCAGAAGTAGCGGTATTAACGTGCCATTAACGATAATCCTAGCTCTAACCATATCGGGTCTAATAGCTGGTAGCGTTGGTGCTCTCTATTTAGGCGGAGACGTATATCATATAGGATACCCTATAGAGTCACAGACCGCAAACTATGGATACACAGGTATCTTGGTAGCATGGCTATCAATGCTAGAGCTCATAGCAGTGCCCTTGGCAGCATATATAGTTAGTGCCCTATACGAAGCAGGCATTAAATATCAGACATTGGTTGGAGGGAATCTTGGAGGTATGTTAACATCGGGAACATCAGCGATCGTTGATATTTTCATCGGTAGCATATTGCTACTTTATACGATCTTAATAACATTCTCAGAATATAAAATAAAGATTATAATAGAGAGGTGACGAATAATGTCCGGATCTATATTGTCATTCATTGTTGGTGCGAGCTCGCTATTCCTAGCATACTACTTAGCCGCAGTAGGACATGGTCTAATGGAAAAGAGTGGTATATTAAATCTAGCAATTGATGGTGTGTTCACTCTTGGGGTAGCAATAGCGTTTGCAGTAAGCGTATATACTCTTAGTGTACCAATGGCTATCCTAGCGACATCGATTATCGCAGCGCTCTTTGGTTTAATGCTGGCATTTATTACTACAAAATTACCGATAAGCCATGGTGCTGCAGGATTATCGACTATGTTCCTTGGCTACGGCTTAGCAGCTCTAGTCGGGTTGCCCGCTAAAGTCGTGGAGAACAAGAGATTAATTAGTGGTAGCGAAGGCTTAGCGATAATACAGCCATCTCTAGGATACATGTGGGTATGGTTCTATGTTGCTGTATTTATAGTAGCAGTGACAATATGGTACCTTATCGAGAAAACAAAGATAGGGGCTGCAATCCGTGCTGCTGGCGAGAATCCTGCAAGTGCAGAAGCGTTAGGAGTAAATGTATTAGCAGTAAGACTATTCGCTAGCGGAGTAGGTTATGCCTTAATAGGTATAGGTGCAGCGATCTTTGAGCTGGCATATTCACCGGTATGGAGTCAGGGCAAAGGAATGGGATACGGTTGGATAGCATTCGCTATATCTTTAAGTGCTGGTAGACATCCAATATTAACACTTGTACCAGCTATGATCTTCGCAGCACTAGAAAAATTCAGATTCATAATTGAGTCAACATATAATGTCCCCACCGATCTTGGTAAGATGCTACCATTCGTAGCAGCAATAGCGGCAATGATAATCTTCATGGTGACCCCGCTGAAGAGAAAACTAGCACCGCCGAAGAGCCTGGGCAAGATCTACTTCAGAGAAGAGAGGACTGTCTAACACCCAACGCTTTTTTTCTCTTCCCTTCTCACTTCTTCTCAATAAAGAAAAAATAGTCAAGAACGAATTACAGAGATGAGTATATTTAGGCAATAAATAATCCCTGTTTCTAGAACCGAGTGGATGGTAATAATGACGCTGGTAAAAGTGCTTAAAGATGTCAATAAACGCGGCGTCATACTTATTATTGCAGCAATAATAGTCTTATCCCTCACATCAACATTCCTCCAAGAAACAATACCTGTAACGAAAACCTTCCACGACAAAGTAATCGTCCCACCCAAATCACTATACTATGTAAAAATACCGCTCATAACAGGTGACAAGTACAAGATAAACTGGACGACAAGCCCAAGGACAAGCATCCAAGTATATCTGGGCACATCCATAGATCCGACAGTATTGTTCAAACAGACAAATCTAACCAATTACAATAATGTCTACAGAATATCCAATGGTACAAACAACATGTATATACTCGGAATACTCAATCCATCTCAAGACAATGTCACGGTATCATACTATGTAACCATACACACCCATACAGTCAGGGAGAAATTCCACGGAATAATATCCTTGATAGCCGCTGCCGCCCTACTCATAGGCGCCATCCTCCTCTACCATGATATCACCGAGAACCTCGCGAAGAAATACCCGGAGCACAGAAAAGGAAAATTCTATGAGTGCTCAACAAGCAAACTAACAAAACACGTCTGCTCAATAGAAGCACCGCTAATGGAGCCGAAGCTATTGTTCGAGAAAGTGATCGGTAAGCTCAAAACAATGGGGTACAAGTACAAGGGCAAGATAAGCGACACAGTCCACGTCATGGAGAGACCCTACAGGTACATCAGGAAGTATGGCAAGCCATGCAGCATAATCATATCCCTCGAAGACAAGCTCAAAATATACTACGAACTACCCCCATCAGTCTCGGCCGGAACTATAGATCTGGAGTGGATAGAGAAAGAAGTAAGAGAGATCATAAAAGAACTCTATGGGAGAGACTTCTTCTCAGAGAACAAACAGTTTAATTCTAGTCAGAAACGATAAATGAATACATGGGATGACGAGGAATCCCGGGTTAAACGTGAAGGGCCGAATAATTGATGAGGCCCTTGATGATATGGGCCCCGCATAGCCGACTATCCTCACCCTACAATTCTTCCAATAAACACCTATACACCCGTATATAAAGTGCTCAATGATAATTATTGAAACCATTAATATACTACTGAAACCCTTATTTTCCGGTTACATAATCATAATATCATGGTGATAAAGCATGGCCAAGTACAAGGTAGTCATTGACCCCCGTGACAACTGTATATCCGACATGGTATGTGTAAGCATCTGTCCAGACGTTTTCGAGATGAACCCTGAGGACAAC
>JAADCY010000021.1 GCA_013154205.1 Thermoproteota archaeon
CCAGAGACGACCCATCGAAGCTCATAGCGAGAGCCGAGAAACCGATACTATCACCCACATACGCATGGGAGATCGAGGGTCAGACACCCAATGTCGTGTTCGCCACAGCGCTAGTCAAGGTAAACAACACGTGGTACCTGTACTACGGAGCGGCAGACACCTACGTAGGGGTAGCAATAGCGAAGAACGGGCACCTCATCATAGAGCGCAGCGCGGAGAAGGTAACACCCCTACAGCTAGACATCCCCACAGCGATGGGCATAGCTACAGCAATGCTAGTAGCATCACTACTACTCGCGATTATCGCAGTGAGGAACCTCCAAGGCAAATCCGAAAGAACATAGCTAAAACGCCTTCAAGCAACGCGCTAAGCACAGGATTCTCTATCTCCCGCTGCTCTCCCTCGTCAACAGCGGGCACTAACTCGAGAAGAGCCCTCCTAACTTCCTCTCTGACAATCTTACGTAGCTCTTTGACCATGATCGTTAAAACAATGCGCCTCACGGTAGCTATATCCCTACAGCGTTTAGTTCTTACTCTAGAGACCTAGAACAAACATCGAGTAGCTACTACATGCGTACATGCGTGAAGATCAACGGTAGTGACCTCCGTAATCGCAGAAACGTCTTTCCCTAAACGTCTCTAAGTAATCCCGGCTACTCTTCACTCTCCTGACAACTCATTGGGGATCCCCGTCTCTCGGCGGGTTCCGGTTTTCTAACAGTGTCTTAGGAGTGGCTATGGTTTAGACCTAAGATTGTCTTGAGCCTCAAGTTGTAGGGATAATCGTTGTTATGGTTCTACACAATGCTCGCAAATGGTATTCGTAATGTTCTTGTAAGGCCTCTTCAAGGCCTCACTTAACATACTCTACTCTATCTAGGTTTTTGAACTCGTGATCACCTGTTAGGAATGGTATCCCGAGGCGCTTCGCGAGTACATAGCCTAGGGCGTCTATTAGGGAGAGGTTCTTGCCCTGTCCCTTCAACTCTATGCGTAGTGAAGAAGCTTCAACATAGTCTTCGTCTGTAGGCTGGACAATCATCACAAAGGCTCGTACTATTCTCAACACCTCAAGCGCCTTAGCTTTACCGTAATCTCTTGTCAGTGCATATGCAAGCTCCAATAGGTTGAATTCACTTGTAATTAGCTCCTCGCTAGCGTACCTTTCATAAGCAGGGTTGCCTCGGAGAATCTCAACTAGTGCGTATGTATCGGCATAGTAACGTGTCAAGGCTGTTCAACCATGTAGGCTTCTCAGCTCATCCTTTAACTTCTGAGGCTCAATCTTCCAGTCCTTTAGAAGACCATAGATTCCCTCAATCCTCAACCTCACGCGGGCACCCTCCGGTAGATCCAGCTTCTCCAATGGACGTAGCACCCCCTTCTCATACACAGCCTCGATAACCCTACTCATCTCTAACCCCCAAAAGCGAGTATCTACACTGAACAAGTTTAAACATAATTAGATGTCCCAATGTGTATAGCCAGTTAGCAAGGAACGTGAGTCTCTAATACCTTGCTGCCATGTGCTAAAACGCATGCAGAGACAGCGCCCGTGATTACGTTGAGATACTCTTGAAGTAGAGGAAAGAAGAGCGTCCAAGCGTTTGTGGCGGGCCCGCCAGGGGCTTGAGCAACGGGACCTCGCTTCGAAGGCCGGGGAAATAAAAACCAAGTTTCCGAAGGAAGATATCAAGTGGAAACATCCTGCAGAGATGATTATCTGTCTGGATATCAATATTGATAAATACATACCAGTAAGGTTTACTCGTGAGGTGTTGACCGAGATCTATAGGGTTCTCAAGCCTAACGGAATATTGTTATTTTCACTCGAGAAAATGCCAGGCAGCGAAATAGATAAGGATTTCAACTATATCCATGAGGATGAGTATGTTAAGGTTAAGAAGCACTTCCATAGAGTTGGGGTAAGGAAGGACTTAAGGCTATTTAACGAATTATTCAGTGTTATTAAACTAGGTGAAGACGAGGACTATTACTATGTAATTGCATTGAAAGGCTAGCGTCATGTTGTTAAACATAATAACGGATTCAAACGTATTGCTACTTCCCTAATCACTATTATTACGTAATTTATCTATCTCTAACAACTTTGTGATTTCAATTCAATTTGATTAGATTGCATAGGATAATGAGCAGAATCCATGTGGTTAGTATAAGAGTATGGCTAGCAGTCTTTTTCTAATAGTTCGAAGTATTTTTCTCTTGTAAGCCCTACCTCGGCTATTATAACTCTTATGAGCCCCGGCTTAATCTTCCTTCCAGGATGTAAGGGTACTACTATCCTGGTGCCTTGCTCGTTTATTAGTATCACATGCGAGCCTCGTTGCCGTATAGGCTTGAATCCAAGCTTGCTAAGTAACTTAATGAGTTTATAGGGATCTATGGGTGTTATTCTAGGCAACGACCTTCACTCTCTGAAGACCAACCACTCTACGGCCTAACAGTTCCTTCTTCTCTTCCTCAGAGAGTGTCTCGAGATACAACTCTATTGCTTCTCTAATGTTTCGAATCACTTCATCTAGACTATCACCCTGTGTATGGCAACCCGGAAGCTCAGGCACAATTGCGATATAGCCTCCACTCTCATCCTCCAATATGACAACGTTAAACTCATGCATCCTCTTATCCATAGACTAATCCCCCTTCAAATAAACAGTAATACAGTCTTTCCTCTAAATAGCTTTGAAAGAATACTATAATGAAGGTTTTTCTACAATCTATACGTTCTCCCTATCCTAATTCCCCACCATTACATACTAGCATTATGTAGCATTATGGTTTGATTATGGTTTGTGGCGGGCCCGCGGGGATTTGAACCCCGGACCACCGGCTCCGAAGGCTGGCACTTATAAGCAAATGTCCCACCAGCTGATATTGGTTCGGACACTTAGGTAAAGAATTCATACTCATTACCTAGTATATGGGACAGTCCATGCTGGGATTAAATTCTAGCTTAGGAAGAGAATGTCAGTACATAGTAGAGTGGAGAGTTAAGAGAAACTCTCTGTACAGGAACTCCATTTTGGCTGGCATTGGTAGTGATTTTTAGGCAGCTATAACGGTTACAATACGTGGGGTAATTGCGATGAATGAACTACTTAGAAGAATAGTGGTTGACCCTAAAGTTATGGCTGGAAAGCCGGTAATTAGAGGTACAAGAATTACCGTTGACATGATACTTGAGCTCCTGGCTGCTGGTATGAAGCCCGAGGAGATAGCCGAGGACTACAATATAAGCCTAGATGATGTTAGGGCAGCATTACTTTATGCAGCTAAGGTTCTCGGTAGAGAGGAGGTTATAGTTGAAGCAAGAGCCTAAGCTCCTCCTTGATGAGAACATCGGGTTAAAAGTATACCATGAACTGAAGAAACACGGTTATCATGTACAATCAATACTAGTGGAACGTAGAGGAGCTTCTGACGAAGAAGTTGTTGAAATCGCTACTAGACGTGGAAAGGTGATAGTGACTATGGATAAGGATTTCGGATACCTAGCCCAGGCATATAATCCGCCCGGAGTAATTATCCTAAGATTAAGAGACCCTAGGATACCTAATAGAGTCAGAGCAATTCTAAGAGCATTACAGCTCAAAGAACAACTATGCGGCTACATAACTATAGTAACCGATACAAAAATACGTAGACGACCAATCACACCATAATAAAAGGATACAAACCTTACCACAGCGTCTTAATGAGTAGCTTCAAGTTCTACGTCTATAGAGATATTTGTGTGGCGGGCCCGCGGGGATTTGAACCCCGGACCACCGGCTCCGAAGGCCGGCGCTCTATCCTGGCTGAGCTACGGGCCCAGCGTGTTCTGGGTTTCTCTTTGTGTGGTTGGTCTTAAGGTTATTTAGTGCTGCTGCCGGTGGCTGTGTGCATGTACTAGGGGT
>JAADCY010000254.1 GCA_013154205.1 Thermoproteota archaeon
CGTGCTTCACGTCCTCGAACAATTCCTCGGGCTTAGCGTCTCCGGGGAGCATATAGGTATTGGTCTGCCTGACTAGGACAGGGTAGCTGTACGCCATGGCTCTAGCATTACCTGTTGGTTCTCCGCCTACACTTACAGCTGTCGATAAGCTGTGAAGGAATCCTTTCAGAACTCCTTTCTCAACCGTTGCCACGCGCTTCTTAGGCGTGCCCTCGTCATCATAGGGTATCCAGAACCCTCCCTCCACTAGTCCGTCATCAATTATCGTTACTAGTGGGCTGGCCACCTGCTGGCCTATCCTGCCCTTGAGTATACTGCCATTGGCTTCTACCTCGTCGGCTTCAGTCGCGTGGCCGAATGCTTCGTGAAGCATTAATCCAACCATCTCGTTGTCTAAGACGGCCGTATATACGCCGGGCTTTATCGCGGGTGCTCTGCTCGCCTCGGAGGCTAGCTTTCCTACTTCTTCGGCGAATACTCCCCAGTCTCTAGACTCTATGAATTCCCAGCCAGCGACGGCCGAGTCTGCATCATATACTCTCTCCATGACCTCTCCGTGCTTCCCGATCGCGAGTACACCGATGCCTATCAGTCTAGTCTCAACCCTTACATCGTCTCCCCAGCTAGAAACATAGTGTCTCCAGTCATGCTCGTAACCATATCTTATGAGAGCCGATACTATTCCTTCAACGCTTCTACATCTCTTATAAGCCTCTGTGACGACATTGATCTTTGTCGCCGGGTCAACGTCCTCGGCTGAAACCCTGTATGTGCTTGTCTTGGAGTCCTTGCTCGTCCCTCTCTTGTATAGTTCGCGCTTCTTCCCGGCAAGCCTCATGGCTTTAGCGGCTCTGATGGCTGCTTCAACAGCGTTTTTTACCGCTTCCCATTCAGGCCTGTTTGTCGAGGCGAAGCCCATATATCCGTCAATGTAGACTCTAATACCTACTCCATAGGCCTCGTCGATACTATATTCTCGTAGTACACCATTGTCAAGATATATTGTCTCGTAGAGTCTCTTCTGAACCCTGACATCGGCGAATTCCGCTCCAAGTTTCTCGGCATAGGAGAGTATAGCGTGTGGATCGAATGGGTCAGGCATAATCTGTACACCACATAATATTATCCATTTATATCTTAATGCCGGGCTGGATAAATAACACCTTGTCCTCCAGGATTACCGTAGCATCACATTGTAGTGAAGATATTATTGACGGCGGACAAATACTATAGTATGGGTGGAATAGAATGGCTGAGAAAACCTGTAGTGTCGAGGGATGCGGTAAGCCAGCCGTTAGAGAGCTGAGTTATCCTGACGCAAAAGTTCTGGAGGAGAAAGGAGGACTCAAGCTCAAAGTCTACCATGCAAGGCCTCCTAGGAGGCCCGGAGTAGTGTATCTCTGTGAGGAACACTATAAGCTATGGAAAAAGCTGAGCAGAGAAGAAAGGAAGATCAAAGACATGGTTCTCAAGTCCTAGCCCCATATCGATGTGTGGAACAATATGCATGATCCTCTGCTCGAAGAGCTCTCAGTCCTGATCAAAAGAGCTTGGAGTGGTGCAGGAGCGGGTATACGGCACGTTTATATTGAGGAAACAGGAGAGCCGGAGCCCGGACCCAGCATAGAGGATCTAGACCTACCTGAACCAGTCATAGAAGCTCTCAGGAATCGTGGGATAAGAAGGCTCTACAGGTTCCAGTACGAGGCTATAAAGAAGATAATGGACGGGTACAATGTAGTCATAGTGGCGGGCACAGGTACGGGTAAGACCGAGGCATTCCTGATCCCATTGATAAAACTAGGCCTAGAGACGAGGACGAAGCCGGTATCACTGCTCCTTTACCCGACAAAGGCGCTGGCACGGGATCAGCTCGCGAGAATACATGGTGTACTGGGCTTCGGTGGCGTAACGGCAGCGGTCTATGATGGAGATACTCCTTCAAAGGATCGGAGACGGATAAGCAGAGAACCACCACATATCCTCGTAACGAATCCAGACATGATACACGTTGGCCTCGTCCTTAGCAATCCTATAAGATCATTTATTCGCTCGGCCAAGATAATGGTATTCGATGAACTGCATGTCTACGAGGGAGTGTTGGGTGCACATGTGAGGGCAATTATCGAGAGGATAAAAAGGCATAGACGTGGGAGAACCCCGCAATTCATAGGCGTATCAGCAACCATTGGTAACCCCAAAGAACATGCCGAGACACTATTCAACTCTCCTGTAGAAGTTGTCGAGGGGCCGCGGAGAAGAAAAGGTACAGCATACCATGTTCTAGTATCGGCTGGAAAACTGAGTAGATGGACTGTAGCGGCTGGCCTAGCCTCTATGCTGATAGACCTAGGACTCCGTGTCCTGGTCTTTACCGATTCACAGCAGATGGCTGAGCTCGTAGCCAGGATAGCTAGGAGTTACGGTAAACCATTACTTGTCCATAGAGCGGGGCTCAAACCAGAGGATCGTAGAGCGGTAGAGCATAAGCTGAGAACGGGTGAGGCACAGGGCGTAGTAGCTACTCCTACACTAGAGCTAGGCATCGATATAGGTTATCTTGACGCAGTAGTAATGGTCGCTCCTCCCCCTAGCTTCGCCAAGTATCTCCAGAGAGCCGGCAGGGCTGGTAGGAGGGGCCGTACAGGATACATCTTCACGATCCTGAGCGATGACCCTATAGACGCTTATTATGAGAGAAACCCTGAACGCTTCTATAACCAGGAGATACCGCCAAGCTACCTGGAGCCCGACAATGAGGAAGTATTGAAAATACATGGCCTAGCACTCCTGTTGCAGGAAAGAATTGTTTTCGGGAGGTATTTGAGGGAGCCGTGGAGACGTGCTCTGGACAGCCTTGTCTATGAGAGACTGGCGGTTAAGATCGCGGATCGGTACATTGTTAACTGGAGACCAGCCTTCAAGATTTTCCGTGAAAACTACATGTCAATAAGGGGTGCCGGGCCCCAGGTGAGGATAATCGATAGGGAGACAGGAGAGGTCATAGGTTACCGTGAACTACCCCAAGCAATACTGGACCTCCATAAGGATGCAATATATCTTTGCTCCGGCAAGATCTATGAGAGCCTAGGAATAGATCCTGTCAAGAGAGTCGCCTATGTACGTAGACTACCGGACGACACACCGTACTATACCAGGCCCCTCTACAGCGTGGACGTCGTAGACTACGATATCATCATGGAGCGGACAACAAGCCGGGGAATACCATTAGCCTATGCGAGAACTGCGTTGAAAATAGTTGTCGAAGGCTACGTGCTCCGAAACTACTATGAAACAGGTAAGAAAGGGATTAAGAACTGGCTCGACGAACCAGTGTCTTATAGCTATGTAACCAGAGCAGTATTCGCCAAATACCCGGTCAACGAGGAATGGGACTGGATGAGTAACGCAGAAGCATTCCACGCCATAGAACACGCAGTTATAAGCGCTGCCCGGCCAGTCTGCGGCGCCGGACTAGGCGATATGGGCGGTATAAGCTATCCGAGCGGAGACATAGTCTTCTACGACGCAGCACCCGGAGGATCAGGATTAGCCCGCCTACTATACGAGAGATACGAGAAAGCCGAGGACATAGCATACGAGATAATGGCTAGATGCGACTGCTTAGATGGATGCCCTAGATGCATATATAGCCCATACTGTGGCAACAACAACCAAGTCCTCTCAAGAACAAAAGCGCTCTACATGCTAGGCCTTGTGAGAAAGAACAAGTATAGGCTTCCAGCACCTCTAGAGGACAGGTATGGGAAAGCTATAGTTTAGACAGTAATGTATTATTCTTGTGTAGAACAATAGGTTCAACCAGTACGGGATGACCGGGGCCTCTACTAGCTGAGCAGTGATGTATTCACGGACCGGGGGACCGTTATTTCTCG
>JAADCY010000202.1 GCA_013154205.1 Thermoproteota archaeon
TCTTCTACTGCGCGGTAGTCCACGGTTATTCCGAAGTCTGTTAGTTCTTTGGCTATTGCTTGTCCTATGGTGTTCCAATCAGTCCATCCGCTGGGCGCGTAGAAACGTAGCTCGAACACCTTGCCGTCTGGAGTGTACCATTTATGATTTGCCTCGTTATACTTGAACCCTGCTTCTTCTAGGAGTTGCCTAGCCATGTCGAGGTTTCTATTGTAGGGTTTCAACATCTTAATCGTTGCCTGGTCCAGCCAGTGAGGCCTCATCCAGTCTGATAAAGCATCTGGGATCTTAACCGGTGTATAGATATTGCTCCAGGCACTGAGTACTTTTGTCCTATCAATGATATAGGCTATCGCTTGTCTGACTCTTACATCACGTAGATAAGTACTGTTGGTGTTGAAGTATAGTGCTACGCCTGAGTCTGGAACCTTGATTATCTTGGCCCATGGCTTGCTAAGGACGGCTGATTCTACCTGTGGAGGCATTACTGCGTCTCCGCTGTCAACTGTTCCTCCTTCATAGTATGCCCACATATGTGGGTTGTCCTGGGCCCTGATTACCTTGACCTCGTCGAGTACCTGGTAGGCAGGGTTCCAGTAGTGCGGGTTCTTAACGAATATTGCTTCTGCGCTCGTCTTATTGGCTAGTATGTAGGGGCCTGTACCTATTGGTCTCTTAAACTGATAGTTATAGACCTGTTCGAGGGCTACGTCGACCTTGGTTCTATTGCCCTCTTTGAGACCTTCCTCTACCTGTTGCGCGTACTTGCCAAATATATGATATGGTAGAGCCATTGGGAAGCTGTATAGGACAAAATACATTTCGAGGAGCCTGAAGCAGCCGGGCTTGAAATGTATGATTATAGTATACTTGTTCGGTACTTCGACGCTCTGTATATCCTGGTATTCACGCCATCCCCATGCCTTGATAATTGTTATCTCGGTCCATACATCCCATGCTGTGAAGGGCTGACCATCACTCCAGGTCACGTTTTCACGTAGGTGTATCACCAGCGTGTTCTGATCTTTCCATTCCCAGCTCTTGGCAAGCCATGGGATGAAAGAGTTGTCTCTCCTAACGAATACAGCTAGCTTCTCATATGTTAGCTCGTTACCCATGTCCCACCAGAACTGCGGCGTCAATATATTGTATCGTACATTTGTTATTGGACCTACCCATGATGCTGTTACGAATACTATTTTTGGCCTATCGGCAGCACTGTTTAAACTAGGTGTGAAAGCTAGGGCGAAAGAAGACTGGATCACAAGACATGCAATTATTACCACTATTAATAACCGTGAGGATACGTTTGGACTCATCCCTATCACCGTTCCATGATAGGGGCTTGAACGCTTCCACTATATTTTCTTTACCGTAACCTAGCCGTGAAGATCAGTACCCAGCTCTCCTCAGCGTCCGTCTAATATCGTAAGCGATGATCATAAGAAGTATCAGGAGCACTATAACCGAGATCACATCTACCGCGAATTCTGGGGAACCTGGCCTAAGGAAAGGGAGGCTTAATAGAGCCATGAAGAGAAGTATCATTATAAAGTATATGAGGGGTCGAGCTATCACGGGATCCATTAAAAATACACCTACAACACCTTATGGCAGGCAACATAGTGTCCAGGCTCGACCTCTCTAAGCATAGGTTCTTCGTCGAGACACCTTCTATCCGCGAAGGGGCAACGAGTATTAAATTTACATCCAGGAATATATTTTGTAGCTGATGGAATATCAACGCTTTTCAATGGTAACGGCTTCTTCTTGCGGAGCTCGCTGAGATCCATAAGGAGCTCAGGAGTGGCAGCTATCAAGGCCTTGGTATAGGGGTGTAGAGGGTTGAAGATGAGTTTTCTCGGCGGAGCAGCCTCCACTACTCTGCCCAGGTACATAACGGCTATGATACCGCCTGTCAACTCCGCGAAGTAACGGGCGCTGGCTAGCTCATGTGTTATGAATAAGTAGCCAATCCCGTACTTCCTCCAGAAATCAATCATAAGATTCATTAAGTCTATTCTAAGACTAACATCTATAGCTGATATTACTTCGTCCGCTACGATGAACCTGGGCTTGACGCTGAGGGCTCTGGCCAAGGCGATCCTTTGTTTCTCGCCACCACTGAGTTGATGTGGGTACCTGAAAATGTATTCTTCGGGAGGCGTTACTTTGACGGATTCGAGGAGCTCAAGTATTTTTTCGAGGGCTTCATCCTTGTTCTTAACATAGCCCCAGTACTTCAGCGGCGAATAAAGAATATCAAACACTGTCTTAGTGGGGTTCAAACTACTATAAGGATCCTGATGTACGAGCTGGATACTGCGGCGGAACTCGCGGTATTCTCTCCCCTTGAGTGACCGGACGTCTTTGCCCCTGAACAATAAGCGTCCATGACTAGGTGGTTGCAGTCCGGCCACGACTCTTCCCAGTGTGCTCTTGCCACAGCCGCTCTCACCAACGATCACTAGGACACTGTGCTCGCCGATCGCTATATTGATATTCTCTAAAGCCCTCACGACAAAGATTCTTTTTAGCAATCCCTTCCTTATCTGGAAATAAACAGATACATTGTCGAGCTCGACAAAATCGCCTGTTCCAACCCTGATCTTCTGTGTGACCCTCAGCTTTTCTCCCATGGATCAAACCCCTCCATCATGCTCCACTTATGGCATGCTACGAAATGATCCTCGGAGATCCTTATTAGTTCGGGGTGTTTCTCAAAGCATTTTCCCTCGGCGACAGGGCATCTGGGCGAGAACCTGCATCCCGGTGGCGGCTCGATAGGGTCTGGGTGGACGCCAGGTATTGGGCGTACCTGTGATAGGTCTCCGTGGACCGGTGGTATCGATCTTATCAATCCCTTGGTGTAAGGATGTAGTGGCCTCTTTATGAGCTCCTCAATGCTCATGTACTCTATGATCTTAAAACCGTACATTATCGCTACATAGTCTACCAGGCTAGATATGAGGGGAAGGTCGTGTGTGATAAATATCATAGTTATTCCTGTACGTTCATGTATGTCTCTCAGAAGATCAACTATTACTTTCTGAGAAATAGTGTCTAGAGCCGATGTAGGCTCATCCAGGATTAATACGTAGGGGTCTAGTAGAAGGCTCAATGCTATGAGTACTCGTTGCTTCATACCACCGCTCAGCTGGTGTGGATAAGCCTCTAAAACTCTATCTGGTTCTAGCTTCACCATTTCAAGTAGCTTAGAGGCCTTATCGAGGACGGCTTCTTCATCGTTCCATCCATGTGCTTTAGCCGTGTCTATGAAGTGGTCTTTGATCTTTATTACTGGGTTGAAGCTATTCTGGGCTCCCTGAAACACCATCGCTATTTCTTTCCACCTGATCCTCCTCAGCCTCTCCTTATCGATCGATAGCATATCGACTACACCGTAGGATTTGCTTCCAAACAATACACGGCCTAGGATCTTCCCAGGCCTAGGCACCGCCCGCAACATAGCTCCTGCAAGCATCGATTTACCGCTACCGCTCTCACCAACAATACCTGTTATCTTGCCCTCATAGATATCGATCGTTATATTGTCAACCACCCTAGCTATTCCACGAGGCATCTTGTATACGACGCTGACGTTCTCAAGCCTCAGCACGACTCCCGGAGGAAGAATATATTGAGACTTAGCCATCGTTAGCTGTTTCTGCAACAGCGTCACCATCAACACTAATGGCTCATAAATGATCAGTTCTCGGTAGGATATTATAAAGCTAGGGATATCCAAGGCATTAAACAACAGGATCATGAAAAACCTATGTGGATAAGCGTCATTATTGGGGCTGGTAAACGATTTTTACAAGTAAAACACATGATCCAATTCGATTCTATGTATTGCCTAGTAAAGAATAGCATGGT
>JAADCY010000062.1 GCA_013154205.1 Thermoproteota archaeon
TATCGCTCCTAGCTAACGGTCATGTCCTTCTAGAAGGAGTCCCCGGTGTAGCCAAGACCACTATGGCCCGAGCCCTCACGAGGCTCTTGGGCCTGAGCGAGAAAGAGACAGTCACGATAAACGGGATACCGTACAAGGGCTTCTCGCGAATACAGTTCACCCCTGACTTGATGCCCTCGGATATCATTGGTAGCCTCATCTATAACCCGAAAACACTGGATTTCGAGCCCCGCCTAGGTCCTATCTTCGCATACATCGTCCTCGCTGACGAGATAAACCGTGCAACTCCCAGAACACAATCAGCCATGCTCCAGGCGATGCAGGAGAGAGAAGTTACTATAGGCGGTAAGACCTACCCGTTAGAAGATAGGGGAAACAATAAGTTCTTCTTCGTAATAGCAACGCAGAACCCTATAGAACAAGAAGGCACTTATCCACTCCCAGAAGCACAGCTAGACAGGTTCCTCATGAGGATAATAGTAGGGTATCCCGAGAGCCTAGAGGAGGAGAAGGAGATCCTGAAGCTCCACTCAATGAGGCTCGGCGAGCCTATAGAGGAGCTCGACCCCGTAGTTGATCCTGAATGGGTTGTGAAATCACAGGAGATCATAGCTGAGAAGATAAGTGTCCCCGAAGACATGCTCGACTACATAGCCAGGCTCGTCAGGATGACGAGGCCAGAGATAATGGAGCCAGTGTCAAAGTATTTCGAGCTAGGCCTCAGCCCACGTGCAGGGATAGCTTTGATGAAAGCAGCAAAGGCGCATGCGGCCATAAGAGGGTCAGAAACAGTTGAACAAGTAGATGTCAACAATGTATTCTTCCACATAGCAAACCATAGAGTGATACCCAACATGGAGACAATAATAGAATATGGAGGAACAGCTTCAGCACGCATGCGAGTCATACGCGAAGGAATAGATTTTGTTCTCAAGAACATCTTAGGGTGAGCATTACTGATAGTCTTCGATAATGTATCAAAGATCTACAAGGCGGGTGGGCGCTTAGTCTATGCATTGAAGAATGCGAGCTTCAAAATACCGGATGGCGTAGCGGCTGGCTTACTAGGACCCAATGGATCCGGAAAAACAACGAGTTTCAAGCTAATACTCGGCTTCATAAAACCTACAGCTGGAAATATCCGTGTATTCGGCCTAGATCCTGTGAAGCATGAAAACGAAGTACGTTCTAGGATAGGATATTTGCCCGAGAAACCTGTTTATCCCCATGTAAAGCTCCGAGTACTGATCAGACATGTGGCGAGACTTAGGAATGTTCCAAGCCGCGATATCGAGAGGATAGCCAAGCTTACAGGTATAACGAGATATCTGGACTTCAACGTAAAATCTCTATCACGAGGATATATTCAGAGACTCGGCTTAGCACTCGCGCTTCTAGGTGATCCCGATATATTGTTGCTGGACGAACCAACAGCTAATCTGGATCCTTTATCCCGTAAAGAAATAATTGAGCTCATAAAAGACCTTATGCAAGACCTAGGGGTAACAGTCATAATAGCTACACATATCCTCCCCGAACTACAACAAGTCGCAAACTATATTGTATTCATTAATAAGGGCCAGGTAATCGAGTATGGTGATCTAGGAAGCATAGTGACACGTTATAGGGTTACAGCAACGTTCAAAATAAGGACTAGTGAGCCTAGGAAGCTTGCCTCAAAACTAATAATGCTTGAAAACATAAGGGCCGTCGAGATCACTGGTGATGGACTTCTAGTCAAAGCGACTGGTGAAGGCGTTGAGGAGATAAAACTTTATCTTGAGGAAGCGATTGGAGGAGCTGCTTCTCTCGAACTAATATCGAGCGAACTGGGTGAGCTCTATGAGAAGCTTGCAGGAATCAATTAAGAGGATCTTCCACCATGTAGACTACATCATGGGTTTACAGGCCCGCCTCCTCTATATTTTCACCATAATATTCGCCGTAATAGTGTCATATGCCTTCTATACAACGCCGGGATTCACCATCTCGTTGTTACCGCTATTCTTCCTCATCTACGCTGCCATGGTGAGCGCATTAGCAACAGAGCCTATAGACGAGATCTCTAAGGGCACTATACAAGTTTATCTAGCGACAGGTCTGACTAGAGAAGAATATTATGAGGCATGGCTCCTAGGAGGCATAGCTTTCCAGACGCTAGTATTTGCACTAATATACAGTATACCAGCCTTCATCGTTAATCCACGCATATTCTTTATAACTCCAAGCAGTTACGGGCTCAACGTCCCGATGGGAATCCTGATAGTGATAGGATCGCTTCAGATCATGTATTATGGAGCAATAGCTATGACCGTTGGAGCATTAACCAAGAAGAGATCATTGGCTGTACTATCGGTATTCCTCTTAATGGTCATAATACCGTTCCTAGTAGGAATTATATCATCAATACTCACACCAAACTCTGCCGAACACATTACATCTTTAGTAATGCTATTCTGTAACCAGTTATTCTATGCCGGCATAATGTCCTACAAGAATATAGGTGTCTTTGGATTAAGCCCGGTTATCGAATCCTTAATTATTCTCATGGTGTTCGACATAGCCCTTATCCTAATAAGTGATAGCGTCTGGAGGAGGATTGAGATATAATGCTAAGGTATATCGGCCTCATACTCGTCATTCTCGCAATCATAGGCATAGCGACTATTACGGTAGCAACTCTTCAGAAGCCATCTGTGTCCCTGTATTCTCAACAAGGACTATATACTGTGTCGATGTTCGCCGCTAATGTAGGCGATAAAACATACTTCGTACTGGTATCGCACGATATCAAGTCCATGATGTACAGCTATAGGGAACAACCATATATGGTGGAGGCGGTGATCGATGGTACGCCGCGGATGCGTAACACACCTGTAGATGTCGAGTACATGGTCGTGGGAACATATATGCCTGTACCAAAAATAACGGGTGCTGTAAGCTCTGCAACGATGACTAGGTTCTTGCAAACAATTAAGTCTAATATAATAATTGATGAAAAAGCAACTGTACCTACCCATATAACTATACGTCTCAACGAGAAACAGGTGAGTAGTTATAAGTATGTCTACATAGTACTAGTCTATGTCACGCGGAGTAATGAGCCCATAAAGAACTTCTACATAATAATGCCGAGAAGCAATATTACAACGATAGGGGATGTCGTTAGCGCATCGCTCAACGGTGTATGGTCGGCGACTAGTTCTCTTAATACGGTATTATATTATCTGAGATCAGATTATTTTGACCCCTTGTGGCTGAATATTCGTGGTTATCTTATAGTTAATACGCTCACAGTGACCAGAGCATTGTTAATCGCGGCAATAGGGGTAGTGTTGATCCTGATAGACTATAGGCGTGACCCTGAGGCTGTAAAAGACATGTTTGGATTATTGACGAGAAGAAGGATTAGGACTAGTAAGTGATCTTTCTCGTCATATACGCTATGAGTATAGCGGCGATATAGGCAGTTAATCCCCCGGCGTAGAGATATGGTTCAAGGAGATATTTCTGTTGAACCTTTATTTTCTCGGTAACGGTTACGTTGACTGAACGGATAATATTTGACTTGACTTCTTCCGCGGCTTTAATATACTTGTCCAGTATCTGAGCCGCATTTGCTGCCTGGAAGCATTTTCCACCAGTTGTCTTGGCTATTTTTTCGAGGGCTCGGTAACCCATACTGGAGGCTCCTATGAATATCGTGTATATTGGTATGTGGAGCTTAGCGTATTGTTTAACTATGTCCATCGCGATCGGTAGATCCGCGGGTAATCCGTCTGACGCGAAAACCACGTATGCTGAGACATTGAAGTACCTGTATGTTCTTAGCCAATTAAGAGCGGTTGTTAAGGGGTATTGATACATTGTGCCCC
>JAADCY010000147.1 GCA_013154205.1 Thermoproteota archaeon
TAATCCCCGGCTTCCAATATATTGGTGAAACACGATCAAGATTATGGGACTTAGCGACAGCGCTCACGATAACATGGCTCTTCTACCAGCAGGTGAACCTGTTAAGGACCAAAGAGAGACTGGTTGCCGACGTGATTATAGCTTCTAGGCCAAGAGAGGACGCTCCCTCAGCACGGTCACTATTAAACACGGTACCATACGAGAACAGTTAATATTCATAAAACAAAATAAAACTAAATTAACAAAAATAAAACCATATAACACATTAATAATTTATCTAACTAATTTCAGAAGCCATCCAAAACGGCTAATGGTTCTCTTAGAAAGGGTAAACATCAATGGTTTCCCGGGGGGTTGTATGGGGTGTAACGTGTTCTCGTCTTTGCTGTAGAAATTATATGTTATTAATTGTAACATAATAAAAATTATTTATATATAGCTATAATGAATCCATCGAGTTCGCCGCTGTAAACCAAGTTGTCATAGTTTAAAACCCATTTTCCATGTAATTTATAGATTGGGACGAGGAGGCCGTTAGGAGCTACTGTGTATGATAATTCTAGATCTGTTATTGTAAGGCTTGTGAATCCTAGCCTAGAAAGATACCAATCTCTAGCCGTTATTTTACCGCTAACCCTCTCGGATAGTAGTCTAGGGATATCGTCGGGCGGAATAACATCATTATCAGAGATCTTAGTAATATTCTTAACTATGAGCCCCTGAATTTCCCTGATACTACTATTGTCGCGGCTAAATATGGCGATTATTTTGATAGGGCTAGGAACGCCTTCCACATAACCCGTGTATACCATAGCGTACTCTGCAGGCTGACCATTAACCTCTTTTATCGGCTTTATATCGTGCAGGAACTCTATGTTATCCGGGTAGAGTCTCAAGAGGCTATCATCAATTATCGACTTATATTCTACTAAAGGCTGTTTATAAATTATCCTTATGAAACCTCTAGTGGGATCGTATTCTAGCTGTACCTGATCATCGTTATAAATGTACGTGTCTGTTACCTCATTGAATCTAATGTGGTTAACGTCGAGGCCTAACTCGCTGGCGATTGCGAATACCGATCTCGTATCACTGTATGTTACCAGCTTGTATACACCTAGCTTCTTGATGCCAGGACTATCGACGTGGGAGATCACTATTGTAAAGGGGAATGGATTTCTATCTGTAATCTTGATTATTGTTCCATTTGATAACTGGTAGTATTCGATAGGTCTAAATATCTTGGTATAATTATTATCTATTAATGATATATTTAAAGGCTCTTTATCAACCATACAACTACTATCCGGTCCAGGATTATTCTGATCTACCAAAATATTATTTGTTAACACTGATAAGACAAGTACAGCCACTAGCATAATAGAAATTACAACAATAATTTTTGATCTCTCACTAATACCCTTCATAACAGTTCACCTATGGGATCCAAGACGTTATAATGAGCTTCGAACTGTCAACCGGATTCAATGAAAGAATCTACATGCAGATTAGATAAGTTTGAAACCTTCTTTATATCTATCAAAGCAGAGACTAAACTATAATATAAGTCAATACTAAAAAGAATATATGTGAGAATGTAACATTTGGAAACCTATTCCGAGAATATGTTTAATTGTGTTACAAGATCTAGTACTAATTTGAGGGATCGGAGCCTGGGGCCTCCGGCTCCGCAGGCCGGCGCTTTGAGGATATAGCGCGCTAGTTCGTGTAGGATGTAAGTGAATTTCACGCGTGATACGCCTGCTATAAGTCCTCTTATGATAGGATCTGTGTGACAAGGGGGCAAAGGCTAAACCCTCTACCATATGGTTAATTGGATCGGTGGCCGGATTTGTCCAGGGCCATAAGGGTTAGGTTTGAGAAAGGTGTGCTAAGGCCTCTCGATGCCGTCGATCTTCGGGATGGCGAGGAGCTGGAAGTAGTAATTGTTCAGAGGAGTTTCAGGGGGTTCCGCGAAGTGGCGTCAAGGTATAGGTTCAAAGTGGATCGTGATATTGTCGGGGACTTCCTAGAGGAGAGGAGGTAAATAGTTGAAGAATATGTTCTCAAGTTAGTAGTTGATACTAGCGTGTTCGCAGATTATTATCTTCTATATACGGTAAAGCCGGAGAGGCATGAGAGAGCTAGAACGGTCTTAGATAGCTTGTCTAGCCAGGGATTACCGGTCTACGAGCCCTTCCTGTTCGAAGTGGAGCTTAGAGCTGTACTTGTTCGAAGGATTAGGCCGGAACAAGCTCTCAAAATAGTGAACATGACGCTCAACTTTGTGAATATAGTAAGTGAGGAACTCATCCATGATAAGGCAGCTTAGATAGCCCTACTCACTGGTTGCAGAGCAGTTGATGCGTATTACATAGCCACTGCTAAGTATTCTAACGCAATCCTGATAACTAACGATAGAGTAATGAAGAATAATGCTCATAGGGCAGGGGTCAAGGCGTATTACCTTCTTGACGATCGAGACTACAACACACTCATAAATAAACTGATAGGCAGATAGCCTGGGAGACCCTGTTATGCTTGGTAGTGGGTGGCGGGCCCGCCGGGATTTGAACCCGGGGCCTCCGGCTCCGCAGGCCGGCGCTCTATCCTGGCTGAGCTACGGGCCCAGGGGGTCCTCGCCGGGTTTTGATGGTTTGGGGGCTTGGTGGGGCTATTATTGTTTCCCGCCCGTGCTAGACGAGTCTTTTGGCTAGGCGGTGGAAGTATTGTCTGTATACTATTGCTGATAGGGTTGCCCTGCCGGCCGTGTCTATAGCCATGGAGGCCCATGCTCCCAGCACGCACTTGTCGGGCGGGAGGTATTGGGGTAGTATTGTTGCGGGTACTACTCTTAGGAGGTAGAGGCTTGTGAGGTTGATGATGGTCGGTACTACCGTGTTGCCCGCGCCCCGTATAGCCATGGTGAGGCTTATGGCGACGCCGAAGAAGGGCTCGGTGATGGCTGCTATCACGAGGTAGGTGGCGGCTAGCTCCTCCACCCGCGGGTCGCTCGTGAAGGCGGCGGGTATGAAGCGGCTCGCCACTATTATGAGGAGGCCTGTGGCGAGGCCTGCTAGGAGGTTGAGCTTGGCCACCTCCCAGCCGGCGTGCTTCGCCCGGTCGGGGCGTCCCTGGCCTACCTCCTGGCCGGCTAGCGTGGCGGCGGCCTCGCCTATGGAGAAGATGGGGAGGAATGCGAGGCTCTCGATTCTCACACCTATCGTGTGGGCTGCCAGGGCGTCCTCCCCGCACCTCGCCACTACTCCCAGGTAGGCGAGGTTGCCGGCTACGAAGGCGAGCCTCTCCGCCAGCGCGGGGCCGCCTACCCGGGCTTCGAGGAGGGCTATCTCGGTGGGCCGGAGAGGGCGCACCCTGAAGCCCAGGGCTCTCTCGGCCTGCACGGCCAGGGCCGCAAGGTACACGGCGTTGGCGATCGAGCTCGCGTACCCGGCCCCCGCGATGCCGAGGCGGGGCGCCCCCAGGAGGCCGTAGATGAGCACGGGGTCGAGGGTGGCGTTGAGGCTTGCGAAGACTATGGTCCCGTAGAGGACGGGCCGTGTAACGCCCACACCCCTGTAGACGGCGCCGTAGACGAGGCTGGCGTAGAGGAAGGGGAGCCCCCAGAGCCGCGCCCGGAAGTACTCGACGGCGAGCCCCTCCACCAGGGGACCCGTGCCCTCCCCGCCCAGCAAGCCTACAAGCCAAGGGGCGAGCTGCCATGCTAGTAGCCCGAGGGGAATGCTGAGGGCAATGTTCATGGTGAGGGCCTCGCCCGCCGCCCTCTCCGCCTTCCCCCGGTCCCCCGCACCCCACGACTGCGCAACCAGTACCAGGGCGCCGATGAAGAAGAGGCT
>JAADCY010000191.1 GCA_013154205.1 Thermoproteota archaeon
TCGGATGCCAACCGAGCGCTCTTCCAGGCTGAGCTACCGGCCCACATATCCCGTTTTTCCTACTACCCCATATCAGGTTATAAAGTTTAATGATGAGATCACGGCTGGGCCTACGCTCTCCCTTCTTCAGCATGTACTTATAATGAGGCTTAATACCGAGATCAGAAGGCTTTATCCCGTGTTCTTCCATGTAGCCTAACGAATTCCGGGCCTGAGAGTTCTCGGAGCTCCATGTTTTCACTATGTATTTTATTTCTTTTTTAGAAATATTTAAGTTTTCCGAGCACCCCCTTTATCACAGGTATATCACAGATTATATTACAAACACTTTATAAATTTCTAAAATAGAAATAGAGAAAACAGGGACGAGTAAGGCATGGCGGTTTATAGGCTTGGCGATAAATGTGTCTTACAGACCACGTTTAACGGTTATAGGGTATTCTGCGATCTCGGCGGTTGTTCTGTTGAGGTATCAATAATTATTCCATCATGGTTGGTCTCAGTTGAGGTTAGAAGAGCTAGGTTTGGCAAGACATGCTTCTTCACAGATACTGTTGTGTTGAAGGAGCACAGCAGGAAAGCCTTCGACAAGCTACTAAGAAACATCCATGAGCTGATCGATGCGAGCGATAGGAGAGAAGCACGAAGAATACTCAGCAGGATTTCTGGGATGAACATGGAATGACTTTTCTGGATATAACTGAGGATAGGTATTATTGGTTCTTTGTATTTCTGGTTGGAGTGCTGCCTATACTGGTAATCCTATGCCTGGCGTTCTACAGGCCCGATATAGCCGTCATAATACTATCCATCTACGGACTACTATGGCTCATAGCAGCACTCAAATTCATCCGTTTATTTTCTTGGTTGTAGGATTGTGATGTAGTATTTTGTTGTTGCTGGTGCTGGGTTTATTTCTTCCTGGAGTGTTGTGCCTGGGTCTAGCTCGTCTATTTTCTTTATTGTGGTCTTGTATCCGAAGCTGTTCTCGGTTATGACTACTAGGAGTAGGTTGTACTTAGTTGTGTTGCCGTTGTTTGTTATGTAGATCCTTATCTTCTCTATGAATAGGCCCTGATACCATACCGGCTTTATCTTAATGCTTATGTCTGGGTCTTGGCTCAGCGTATATACCGTTATGTTCTTTATCACTGTGGTTGTTGTCCTTATGGTCTTATAGCTCATTGTTGTCTCATATTTTGTTGTTGTATAGGTTGTTGTCTTGGTACGGGTCTCGGTAATCGTTTGGTAGACGGTCTTAGTTGTAATTGTTGTAATTATTATTGTCTGAGGACGCTGGAAACCAGTAACTAGTAGTGATGCAACTATAATGGCTAGTATGCCTATAAGGGTCAAGTATATTTTCTCAGGCAAGCCAGTTCACCGTATTCATTATTATTGCTCGTATGAAGAAAAACATAACTATAGCCCATACAAGTAGCGCTTCTTTATTTTCAACAAACCTATACGTTAGGTAAGCTGCAGCTAGGATCTTGAATATGCTGAAACAAACGTACAGGAATGGGTTCGAAAGGAAAAAGATACTATGGGGTTTAGTTCTGCTGTGCCTGACTATATTGCTAAAAATAATTGTAACGTTGTCAAGCAACATTATGGCTGCAGTGATAGGCGCAAGTATTGTCCTGGCCCGCATCTAGTGGCTGCATCTCCCTTAGACGGATTAAATCAGTGTTTTTAACTAGTTCTTCGAGATTAGCAAGTTTTGGCATCTTTCTTCTTCGAAGTAACATATTTTGATTTTGATGATATTTCTTCTAGTTCTAATGTTGCTTCTTCGGCTATTTCTTCGAGACTGTTTTTGAGCTTATCGTATCCGATCTCCATGTATTGTTTTCGCTTCTCGAGGTGTTGTGGGTAGTCTTTCCATTATACGGTAAAGTAGTGTTCAGCCTAGGGGCTAGGCCGTTCTTCTCCGAAGAATAAACTGTCTTCATCGTTGTCATAGTAGCAACGTGCATAGCTTATACGTTATTTAGGGTCTTCGTAAAAATCTATGTATCCTCAGCATTGGTATTACTGCTATATGGGTTCTTAAAACGTTGAAATGTTCACGGACAGCTATTGTGAATTTGCTCATATATTTCTGGTGTCCTAGTCAGAAGTGGCATCATCCCATACAATGGCTGGTATTCTATCGTTTCTATCGATTAATCCTTCAAGAATACGTAGAAATTCTTACGGCATGAATATCTAGTAGGTTTTTCTGCGTAAACATATTCATTAGTCTTCACCTTTCTATCCAGAACTGAATATTAGTTTAATTGGTTGTAATATGATCGGAGTCTATATCTCGCTTTTACAGAATATTAATATGATAGCTTAATAAATTCACAAGTTAGAAAACGTATAAATGGTGATTAATAGTGAGCATGGTGAGCATGGAGATTGATATCGTGGTACTTTATAAATTGCTAAACATTGTATATGAGAACCCTGGAATTTCTATGACAGAACTTTTCAAACGATATAGGCAGAAAGAAGGTGTTAAGGTCAATTATACTAAGGTTAGGAAACATATAGAGTATGCCGAGATAAAAGGGCTGGTAAATGTAAGGAAAGGGAAGCCTGCAAGCATTGAGATAACAAAGAAAGGCGTTGATTTCTTGTTCTTAATGAACCGTGTTCTCAGCGGTGTTCTCGGTGAGCAGATCTAGGAGATATAGGTAGGGCTTGAAGGCTTTACAGAATTTATTTCTGGCTTATCAGCTTGGTATGCTTGGTATAATGTTTTACCTGTACTGTTCTAAGTCTGCTTTGTAGCAGATCTTTTCTCCATAGTCTAGGTAGCCTGACGTTATGACTATCCAGGCTTTTCTGAATAGGCCTATGTTTATCCCAAACTAGTGTCTGACATGATCTTTCCAGTTGCTCGTTTATGAGCTGGTATAGCTTTTCAGGCATTAATGTTATGTAGGCCCTTTTCTTGACCCTGCCATAGTTTAGTACCTACTAGATATACTCCGTCAAGCCTTATCTTCCTAAGTCTGCTCCAGTTGTCGAGCATGTATTTTTATCTCGGTGCTCCTTAGCCCTGTGAAGAACGTTATTATCATGGGTAGCTTGTACTCGGTGTTTCTCCTGGCTATATCATTTATGTACTCTAGCGCTTTCTCAATGATTCTCACGGCTTCCATGTCTCCTTTATCTCGAACTCGAGGATACTCCCAGTTATTGCTTCGATCTTCTTCGGCGGCATGTATTTTCGCAGTAGCTTGGTATTGATTTCTAGGCTGATATCATACATGAGTAGCGCGTAGTCTCTAAGAGCTGGTGTGGCTTCCAAGACTCTACGAGCACACCTATAGTTCAGCTAATTCATCATTAGCGGTTCTCGATAATCCTTAACGAATACTTATTGCTTGTATAATACGTAGATAGCGTGGCCACTGCTTGAGTAGCGTTGCTTTGACCATGCTAGAAAGTTTGGGTCATTTACGATACTCTCTAAAATTTCGGGGTGAGAAACTATAGGATTAGATCCATTAGGAGACGCTTGGTTCTGTGATATCATAGGAATATTACTGCTCATATCAAGTTATAAGGTTTAATTACTGAGGCCTTTCTCGTCGTAGATTTTGGTTTAGAAAACACATGCATAACTACTATATAATTATGGAAACAAGTAATAGTTATTCAAGACACTTGTACCTGTAAGAGGTGTGCTATATGCTTGGTAAGAATCCTATAGATATTACGCGTAAAGAACCATTATCTCGCGAAGAAATGATCCAGGCTATTAGATGGGCTATTATGGCTGAGCTTGACGCTGTAAACTTCTACACTCAATTCGCTCATCTCATCCAGGATG
>JAADCY010000243.1 GCA_013154205.1 Thermoproteota archaeon
CCGCAAACCCACCACCAGGCTGCCGCTACCACCCCAGATGCCCAATAGCAAACGAAAAATGCAAGAAAACAGAACCACCACTGGCCAGGGTAGGAGAAAACCACCTAGTAGCATGCCACAACCCAATAAACCAACCGCTAGCCTGACCGGGATGGGGGTATGAGGGCACTGAGATGGTTGCCAAGCCTCTCTACGAGAATATAGGTATAGGGTCAATAATAAAACGTATAGGTGAATGCACTGCACTCACAAACGACTACACGTTGTCAACCATACTAACACAGCAAACGCCTAGAGAAGACACATGCAAAGATCTATGCATAACGAAAGGCTCAAAACTAGTAATTATAGATTTTAAAGCTCCTGATGTAATACGTGAGAGTGAGAGGATATACAGTTATGTTAGAATAAACGCTAAAGGATTAGAAGAATTTGTTCAAACGGGAAATTTCCTAGTAGGGTTTATTCATGGAGCCCTTAGACTCGATGTAACTAATGGGAGCGGATTATATCTTCATGCCGCAACGCCAATGACAACAATATTCATACCATTAAAAGAATTAGGCAATCATATTAATTACACTATATCAACCATAAAAATAAAAAATATTAAGTATGAGTATCCGGTAACATCGGGAACATGTAATCAGCTGATAACATTGTGTAATAATATAGCTTTATTGATGTAATGTGACCGCTTGAACAAGCAGGCAACAAAAATATTCGGGTTAGAAAAAAACATCTTAACACTATCAAGAATACCGAGTTGTGCCAGCGGCAGAACAATGTTTCCCTGTGGAGCAGTAACACCACTAAAATTAAACAGTTGTTGCATATCTTGCGGTGGCCTCTGTGGCATTAGAGTGGAATTACACGTTAACGGTACTATGATAGCTGTAAGGGGCTATAGTCTCGCGTCACTACTATGGGGCCTCCGACTATGCACACTGGGCTACACCGTTAAAGAAAAAGAGGAAAACGAATTAATAAGAACAATAATAGATTATATAGAGTTTGGGGAAGCAGGTAATGTGTATCTCCTAAGCTACACTCCCGGAATAGGCCTTCACGTGACACCTCTAGGAAGGAAGGATTAGAGAAAGATAGAGTAGTAACCTTGGTAGGCTTAGTGTTTCTTGTCGGCTCGACATTCTGTTGGTAGGTTAGCCTGGATGAGCTGGAGGCACCCGCAGGTTAGCCGGGAGCGATAGCGTTAGAGAACACCGCTTTTAGTCAGAAGCTGTTTAACGTAGTGTTCAGTCTCATTATCCTCGAAGAATAGGTAAATTCCTTTGGTAGCTCTCGTTAGCATTATATAATATCTATTGCGTAGGAGTTCAAGTGCCACTTGCGGGTTATTCTTAGCGAGATTTTTTAGAGATTTTTTGCCTCCTACGTTATCAGTTATGGGGTCGGGATTAACAGTCCATCTTCCATTTCTCCAGACAAGATCTCTCCCCCATACAATTCCAACATACTCTGCTTCCATGCCTTGTGCGCCATAGACGCTGGAACACACAGATACAGGGTCGAATTGGCTCATCCCATATAGTTTAGCGAGACCAGCATAGTCTCGACGCCAGTATAGAGGATACTCCTTCTTCTCATCCATTAACCATTTAATTTTAATGTTAAGATCCTTGTAAAGGCTGAAACCGCTTTGAAGTGGATAACCAATCCTAATGTTCTTGACGGATGCCCAGCTTAACTTATTACCTCTATCTCCCTCTGACTCAGTAAATGCGCATATAAGAGCAATAGTGTTACCTCTCCTGTACTTTTCTCTCAGTCTATCTAACAGATCTGTCACTTTATCAAAAACTTTAACTTCAATACTACTAGGCGGGAAGGTGTTGTTCCAGAGCAAGCCCCGGACAGCCCTTATATGATCAGCGGGCACTCTAACCGGTCTTGGAAGCGCATATTCCTTAACTCGTCTTCCTGCATAGATGGCTGACTTTTTCAGATTCTCGCTCGTTCCAGCTTCTCTACCAAGTAGTATTTGCTGATCATCGTAGAATGCAACAATTATTCTAGCCGGGCGTGAGGGACAAGTCTTTACAGCCCATTGGGGAAGCCTCTGCGCCTCATCCAATATGAGTAAATCCACTCTGCCCCCATATTTGCCATAGTCATGCCTCGCCTCGCAAAAGCCTGCAGACTTTCTGGCGCCCACCGCTGAATAGCCCAGGAGTTTAGAAAGAGCGTGGCCCCTATTGCCTAGCGAGGAGACTAGGGTATTTCTGAGTATATTCACTAGCCTATTATTGACATAGCCTAGCAAGGCAGTATATCCGCGTGAAATCGCCTCAAGGAACAATGTCAGCGCCATGAGCGTTTTACCAGAACCACTAGTACCCTCAACAAGATAGAATAAACCCGATTGCCCAGCCTCCAGCGCAGAAAGAATATCTGCAACTAATTTCGCCTGTATACCTACTAAGCCATAGCCCTGCGAGACTAGTTCAGTAGCAACATTGTCAACGCCCTTCTCGAGGGCTTTACTGAGCGAAGTGACTAAGTCGCTCGAGAGTTCAAGCTGACCATCTACTATAGCACTAACATAGCTATCTGTATCTGCCCCTAGCGGTAACGCTTTCACTACCTCTCTAAGACCGTTCCGCGGAACAACTTTACAATTCAACGATGTCCATGGAATATTTGAGTTATACGAGTAGACAATTGCATCGAAGCTCAGAATCCTTGATGCGGAGTGCAAGTAGGTCATCTTAGCATAGTATGAATTTAGCTGGTAGCAAGGATTAACCTCGATCTTACCGTCAGCCACAACGTGTAGCTCGCTCCTCGTCTTAACACTCCTCCATCCCTTTGCTTCAACTATTAATGCACGGCCCGAGCCAACTATTATGAAATCAATTCTGTCTAAGCCTCCAAGTATTGGATATTCGATAATTATGGGGTACCTGAGCCCTTTGAGCTCGTCTAGTAGTGCAGTTAACGAGCCAGTCCATGCTCTTACTTGATCGTATCCCGGCCTCTCACCTGTGTATTTTGTGTAACCTGTCTCAAGGAGGGATACGATTCTGTTAACGGTATCTTGGTCATGCCTGCATTTGTGTGGGTAGAGTATTATTGGGATGCTGCCTGTAGGTTGGGACATGCAGTCTTCCAAAAGGGGGGCCACCAGCTTTTCCTAGACCGGGCACGCAAGGTATATATAGTATTATCGGTCTGCGTGGGTTATAAGCAATACAATTAATTATATTATTATTAACTTACAAATTCCGAGTTCCCCTATCGGCCAAGTGATGAGGAACCCGGGAGATTTTGTGTTAGTCCAGGATCCTCTGGGCTTCCTAAATATGCTGAGGCGAATGAAAGTTTGGGGCGAGGAGTTACCCGACGCTGTAGCCATACTGACTACACCAGAGCCCCTGGAGGCAGAGGCTGAAGTCGAGGAGAAGGTTCTCGTGTACTGGCTGCACATGTTTGGCGTGCGAGCTTACAGGATAAAGCTCTCGTCACTATTATCCGCATGAGCTCAGGCAACTCGTAGGCGTGCTGAGGCCTAAGAAGCTAGTACCTATACATACCAGGCGCCCTGACTTAGTGGAGAGGCTTGCCCAAGACTCAACCCTTAACACAAACATGTAACTAAATCTATAAATAAATTTATTGTAAGTTAAATTTATCTTGACTCGGACACTTGATTATAGTGGCTAAACCTGTCTAAATGTCACGGCTTCTCGAAGGGTACTAAGAATTCCCAGTGAAACTCAGGATAGGGAAAAGCTAGGGGTAGAAATCAGAGTAAAAGCTAAACTTCTCCTAGCACTATACGCGCTAGGTGGGGCTAAGGTT
>JAADCY010000093.1 GCA_013154205.1 Thermoproteota archaeon
CCTTCAAGATAGCAATAATTTATCGTGACTCGACCGGAGCTCTAGACATATACAATACCACGGTGTCCTCGCAGGTAAAGCCATTCATAGACATAGGGATAAGCAGTGATACTAAAGCAAAGTATAGTGGCGGGACACTCTCAGTATCAGGCGTACTGATAAACTATGGTATAACACAGGCAAGGAGCGTTGATGTAACAATAATATATGGCAATGAGAGAGCATCCAATTTCGTCGGCGACATAGATGCGGCTAGCCAGATGGCTTTCAAAGTATCACTCCCTGTTGCAAGGCTGACCGAGAGAACAGTAACGTTAGAGATCACTTATAGGGATATGTATAACAATCTCTACTTCAAGACCTATACATTACCGATAGAAGTTGAAAACGCTACATCGCTCCAGCCTGCACAAGCAACGAGCACTGCCCAGCCAACACTGATGCACTATCTCATCATAGGCATGGTCGCGGCATTCCTGATCGGAGTATTCATTCTCATCTATAGGTTCTCACGCCGCCATGCGAAGAAACTAGGTATATAATGGGGCATAGTAAGGGAGACGTAATGCTGATAACAGATGTTCTAAGACTAGCTTCAAAGGCCTTATCCGAGAAGAAGACTAGGGCAATACTAACAATAATAGGGATAATGATAGGCCCTATGGCTCTGGTAATGATCAACGGCGTCGTCACAGGCTATAGCAACTATATACTTCAGCAAATAAAGGGACTGGGAGAAAACCTGATAGTAATCACTCCTAAGCAGAACTTCAAGCTAGGCGACGCCGACCTCAACTATATAAAGTCACTCCCAGGAGTAGCGGATGCAACACCATTCTATTCTACCCAGGGAGAAGTACGTGTTGGGACACAGAAAAAGACGGTATTCATATACGCTGTATCGTATTCATTCCTATTCAAAGCAATACCTAGCCTAAAAATAGGAGAGGGAAGTATACCGGCCGATAGCGATATATCGAAGTGTATTATAGGGCATGACATAGCCTATACAAGTATGGGGACACGTGCATATAGTGTTGGCGACGTAATAACGATTCAGATCTACAAGGTTAAGAGCGGCGGTAAAATACAGATCAAACACGTTGCTTTCCTCGTAGAAGGCATTCTTAAGAAGTACGGTGGAGCAGCATTCCTGAACCCCGACCAGACAATATTCATCAGTATGGAAGCGGCCAAGAGGATAATAGGGATAAGCCAGTGGTCAGGTATACTGATACTCGCTAAGAGCCCGACACTGGTCAACAATATCACTGAGACACTAAAGCAAAGCTACGATGGAAACATAGACATCGTCTCCTTCCTAGCAATAGCACAGATAACATCATCGATCACAGGCGCTATTAACTTCATGACCTTCGCAGCGAGCCTAGCGGCTTTCGCTGTAGCTATAGCGGGTGTAGCGGCTACTATGATAACATCCGTGATCGAGAGAACCAAAGAGATCGGTGTAATGAAAGCACTTGGATTTACAGATGGACAAGTACTGATACTAATCATAGCGGAAGGCATAGTTATGAGTCTAATAGGAGGAGTAATAGGTGTATCACTAGGGATAGTCGGTGCCTATGTATTAGCGTCAAGAGGAATGGTCATACATGCCGGTACAACATCTATCCTTATCAAAGCAAACCCGGCTATATCGCCAGAGTTCATAGGATTCACAATGGCAATGACTATTATGATAGGTGTTGTCGGTAGCATATTCCCAGCATACAGGGCGGCCAAGATACCTCCTGCAGTGGCTTTAAGATACGAGTAAATCTGATTGACAAAGATTATTTTAAGAAGACTATATATATTGTTCTGAAGCCAACAATACGGTATCTATGTTTTTATGATTACAGCATGTACAGAGGCCTAGGCGGTGGTCTCATTGCGGGGCATAATGAGCGTCTACGCAAAATACCGTGGAATAATACGGCTGCTCATATTATATGTTCTGAAAGATAAGCCTCTACACGGCTATGGCATCATGAAAGAGCTGAAAGAAATCATGGGAAAAATGCCCGGCCCCGGAAACATCTATCCGCAGATCAGATACTTGCTCAGGAGAAACTATATCGAGATCCATGAAGAGATAAGAGAGGGTAGGCGCCGAAAAGTCTACAGGATCACCGAGAAGGGATTGAAATACCTTGAAGAAAACATGGACAGGGTCAACGAAGCAATTGACATGTTCTCTCGTCTGAAATGCTTATTTGATTACGGATTCCGAGAAATTATGGCTGAGTTATGGGTCTTGATCAAAGTATGGGATAAAGTCTCTGATGAGGACAAGGCAAGAGTTAAAGAGCTAATAGCATATATGAAAGAAGAACTTGCAAAAATACTCGTCAAGTATACACGTGAGACAAAGTCATCATCTTAGAATAGTAATAAACTAACGAGATTTGGAAGAAACTCTATCTTCCCATACATATTGAACAAAAGCCTGTTATTAGCCCATAACGATCAGCATAAAAGCCAAACTACTCGTCCCTATTATGTCGGCTAGGCTGGTCAGTATAGGCGCTAATGTATTGTCGGGATCTATTCCAGCTTTGAAACTGATCATTGCTGCATAGTATGTTAGCACTGTTATGATAACTGTAAGCATCATGCCAGCCGACATAACGATCTCCATGACTTTGAAGCCCCATGCAATAGATGCTCCTCTAGAAACAGCTACTGCGAATCCGAAAATACTTAGAGAACCAAATATTATGAGTGCATGGATCATGTTTAGCAATACCTGTTTCAGCGTCCATGAATCGGTGGGTAGCCATTTTATCTTAATAGAGCCTAGGTGGAGGCTCGTAGAAAGCCTCGATGAAAACCTACAGGCTATAGCCCCGCCATCTTCTAGGAAAGCAGGTATTACAGCTAGTATTCCGATGCCTTTCACGATATTATTAATATTAGTCATCAGTATGACACCTGCCAGCATGCTCATGCTCGTGGAGAACATTATGATCGGTATGTTCTGTATCAATATATTCAATGTTCTCTCAAGCGGATCGTTCTCTCCTCGCGTAGCTATTCTGTAGAAAACATATGCTGGTATAATGAGTAGGAAGAGTGTGAAGAGAATCATCACTATACGTGGTACGCCAGTAGCGATCAGATAAGCGAAGACAATAGTCGGCACAGTGACCATGTCGCCGAAGAGTGTAGCTATTGGGGCGACCACGTTATCGGGGTTTATTCCTCGTTTGAAACTCGTGAAAGCAAGCCATGTCGTGGAGGGGATCATGAGTATGCTCGATATAACGGCCGACAATACTGCGACGAAAACAGTAGTGTAGGGCTCGAGATGGTATTTCCCGAAAACAACCGATACAATAAATGTTAGAAGACCTATCCAAGTATTTATCAAGATCAGGATCGATGACAAAGCCATTAACTCGGCTTTTATGAGCTTCTTCGCTAATCCGAGGTGTAGAAGAGTTCCGAGCCTCGAGCCATAACTGGAGTATACGTCTCCACGTGCATCGCTCGCTGCAGGAAGAAGGGCTAAGAGGATCTCCGCATGCATGATTATGGGCTGGAAGATCTGGAGGAAGTAGCCAGAGATATAATCGCCGAGATTGCAGAGCATCAGCGAAACGGCTCCTTCCTTCAAATCCTTCCTGAACTCTTCGTCGAACAGCATAGGTGTCACCTAATAGGGTGTTACACCTTCGCCATCCCCTCTACTCTAGACTTGTTCTCATCGCGTTTCTTATCGGGTTGTCAAACTGTGATATGAGTACTAAATCTTATTTAAATAAACTCTATGATCAAATAGATGAAAAACAATTATCTTGCCCTGGTGTGATGG
>JAADCY010000097.1 GCA_013154205.1 Thermoproteota archaeon
TCAATGAGTTTTCGCTTCCCGGTGTTGGTGGTCTCAAGGGGTTATATATTGTTATGAATATGTTGCCTGTGCTTGTCAGTATTCTTGCTTCCAGTATTCTTGTCATGTTGTTCCTGTACCATTGTATTATCTCTGTCCTGTTGAGAAGCTGGCTGGACTCTATCGTGATCGAGCCTCCTACCGGTAGATCCATATTCTTGGCTATTATCCATGGCCCCTGGGCTATCAATGGCCATCTACTGCCTTGTCTCTCGCGTATCTCAAGTATGACCTGGACTATGTGTACTGGTACTGAGCCCATATTGTTTATGATGAGACTGGGATAGCCCATCGTGGAGGATACCATGTCCCAGCGGCCCCATGTTATTTTGAGGTTTTCCTCGGCCTTCCTAGTGAGTAGCTCTATTTCTTTTCTGCTGGCGTCGAGCAACTTCATAGTCTTGGAGACCAGGCTGAGATAAACGGCGCCCATAATTATCATGGCTATGAAAAATAAAGCAATACCTATAACAGCCGCCTGAGCCCTCATACCCTATGCACCAATAAGGAATGAGGGTGAAACCGCATAGAAACAGCACAATGAAGAACCGTGAAAGTAGACCTGTAGGATTGGTCTCCCACTAAAATGTTTTAAAATTATATCATAGATGAATGCTAATATATCTGGGATAACTTTATAGCGTATATACAAGGAATACAGGGTAGAAGACCATTGACACTATTAATATTTGTCGATGAGTCGGGCGATCCTCTTCAGCTCGATGAAGGCCCATATATTTTATCATCTGTCGCCATCTGCGAAGATGAGCTCGACACAGTTGACAGTAGCTTCTCACGTTTTATATCACATATTAACAACCATTACGGAATACGGGTTAACGAGATCCATACCAAGTACTTAGTTAAGGGGAACACCCCGTGGAGGCTCCCCATGCAGGATAGGGCGAGAATATTTCAAGAAATCGCCGAGCTCGTTTCAAGGCTCGATATAGTACTAAATATCGTAGCCGTTATTAAATCAAGACCGGGAGTTGAGATTTCGAAGAAGAGGGCCCGAGGCATAAGAAAACATGCATTAAAACTCCTTGTCGAGAGACTATATATGACTAGAGCAAGCGAAAACATAGCGCTAATCATATTCGACTCAAAGAATCTACGCGAAGACGCAAATATCAGACAGGATATCGAGAAATGCATAGAAGAAGCACTCGCAAATCCAACATATAGAACCTACATTACCTTTTCTTACTCTCACCTAGAGCCAGCAATCCAAATAGCCGACTACGTAGCATATCTGACCAGGTACATAGTTACGAAACAGTATAGATGGCAAAGCTTCGATTTCGAAAAGGCATTCTTGACCATAGAGCCGAGGATTAGGAGGTGCCCCGGACAGGATACCTATGAAGGATGTGGATTGAAGATATGGGAGATAGGATAAATTGTTAGAACATCTCCCCGCGGTCCGCGGCCTACAGGACCGCTACCCGCGGGATTCTCCGGAGGCCAACGGTCTATAGGACCGCCGCCTCCAATATAACTATCTGTTTTTAAACTGTTTAAAAACATTCTATAATCACCCAAATTAGAACCACTTACCAATAATTTGAAGTCAAAAGCAATAATGCGGATAACGCTATGAAAACTATTGAGAAGACAATGATGATCTCCGTCAGAATACCTGTTTTTACCGGCTCAATATATTGGATCGCTGTACTGTTCTTATTTCCTTGTGCATCGATTACAAGAACGGTTATACTTCCAGATTTTAACGGCGGATAAAACACCAACGATACATTTCTCTGTGCATGGAATACATATTTCCAAGCTTTTCCTCCCTGAACAAATATAATTGATGAAACGCCGGAGCAGTTACTCCCCGGATCGTAGGCTTTAACCAGGATACCATAGCCTTCCTGCTTCACAACTACTATTGTAGGTGGTGTTAGATCGACAACTATCGTGTACTGATTGAGACCAGTATATAGGGCTATTTTTCGAGAGACCTTGTGTCCATGGTACTTGACGGTATAATTGTAAATCCCCACGGGCAGGACAAGGCTTACACAGCCATCCGAATCCGCAGAATAGGTCTCACCAGCTATCCTGACCGCGGCTCCGGGTAAAGGCTCTCCATAATCGTTGATCACACGGAGGTTCAGATAAGCCGTAGCATTAACCAGGAAGAACGTGTAGTTGAAATAGACCAGTCCATGTACGTCGTCGTGGGTTGTTATGTTCACCATTAATGCCCCTATATCGGATTCGTTGAAGCTTATGGTTAACGGTATCATGTAGGAGCTATTAGCGTAGAGTGTTTTTACGAACACATTCTTGGGGGTAACGCTTACATTGTAGGCCGTTATCGAGACCGTGATATTATCTACGATGTACTGCCCGGGATCCCGGAGCGGGTTTCTTATCACCAGATAGTACTTGGTAGCATTGCGCTGCAGATCCGCTACTAGTAGAGTTACGTTCCTCGGTATAACTATGACCCAAGCCTTCCTGTACATGCTGTGGGCCGTGGAGTTGATCGTGTATGTTATGTTGAAGCCCAAGGTATAGTTGCCGAAGCCAATGCTACGAGGAGCTCGGAGCACCCATTGAAACACTACCTGTGCTCCCGGTGCAAGTACCGTTTCCGTGTAGTTTGTATCCAGAATCCTAAGTGGCCAGAAGGACGGCTCGATACATATGTTTACGGGATCTCTAAAGCTGTTACGTATCATAGCCTCTACCGTGAAGCTGTACCCCCTGTAGCACCTGTACCCGGGTATAGGAGTGTCGATCTTAATGTAGGTTGCAAGCTCTGCTTTCCAAGTATGAGCAAACACGAGTAAGGCTTGGAGAGCTACTAAGCATACAAACAGGATGAACAACAGCGGCGTAACCCTCACTTCTTCCTTCCCCCGCCATTGTTTATTTCGAACACGAGCCTGAGAACGGGTAGATCGCCGTAGAAGTCCGGGGCTATCTCCCGCGGCCTGCTCCTTACTCCGTTTTCCCGCAGAAACCTCTGCACAGCCCTAATGGTCGACTCTATATCGTCGTAATAGGTGTAGCCGACAATAATGACTAGTAGCCATTTATCGGCGAAAGGCTCAACCCGTATCTCCAGTGCATCCACCAGCCTCCCGAGGAACTCGTAGTCTATACATCCACCGAAAAGCCCGCAACCCATCAGCTACACCACTAACACCTAAGGAGGAGAGACATAGTTACGGATGAGAGATGTTGTGGGAGGAAAAAAGAGTATGGTTTACATTGGGGCTCAGGGTTAGAACGTTGAGGTCCTAATTGTAGCGTACTGTATTATTGTGTGCTCGCTACCGTCGGGTCCGGTGTACTTCACTATGATCATAGCGGTTGATCCGTCTGTGAAGACAGGGGTCTGGCTCTTAGCCACGCCAGTAAAGTCCTCGGTGCTCCCAGGGCTTAGCCTTAAGTTCTGGGGACTCAACGTAGTGTTCACAACGTTATTGCCGGAGCCAGCACTAACAACGATCTTTGTTACCGTCACGGGCACGTTCCCAGAGTTCCTAAGAGTCACAACGAAGCTACAGCTCTTAGCATCTGGGGCTGCGTTGGCCTGGATGCTTACAACGTCGAGCTTCACTACGGATCCTGTTCTGGCATTCCGTTGTACAAGCATCCAGAGACCCGCAACGGCCGCTATGGTTATACCAATTATGAGTATTGTCGCTACTACTGGACTTATTGCCTTCATATCCCACACCGCTAGAAACGAATACAGAGGAAAACATAGTTACTTATCATAATACATGAGTTGACTGGGGCAAGGATATTAGGCGAAGAA
>JAADCY010000194.1 GCA_013154205.1 Thermoproteota archaeon
CCCGTGACAACTGTATATCCGACATGGTATGTGTAAGCATCTGTCCAGACGTTTTCGAGATGAACCCTGAGGACAACAAGAGCCAGATCGTCGAGAAGTACAGAGAGGGCGGCAACATAGCCGTCGGCATAATCCCTGAAGACCTCAAGGGCTGCGCAGAAGACGCTGCAGCCGCTTGTCCGGTACAGATAATCAAGGTAGAGCCGGTAGAGTAACCGGGAGACCCAGAATACCCCGGGGTAATAGGTTCTAATCTTAGTTAACGCCTGCTTTTTTCCAACTCATTAGAAACAGATAATTCCTCCGATAAACCAAATATTAGGAGCCTCCTGATCTTCTCCTTATCGAGAACTCCTTTCTCCCACAATTCTTTAACCAGGGCAAGTACTTCCGCCAGCTCCCTATCCCTTGTAGAGATAACATATTCTTCTACCTGTACACACGTCTCCAAGACACTCTTAGCGACAGGCTCCAGTTTCTCACCGCTAAACCCCACGTCATCAACCACTGTGATGTCATGGGCTTCAAGCATATTTCTTACTTCTCCGGGAACAGGGTGCTTAGAGACCAAGAACATCTTTGCCGGCCTGTAGATGCTACGGTATAACTCGACAACCCTTACCTCATCCATTAATACACCGGTTTTCCTGCTCAGCTTATCTATAGCCTCCTCTCTACTGACTCCAAGGACGTCTGCTAGACCAGTATATAATCCCTCGATCCACCTATTCCTCCACTCCTCAGCGCTCAACGGCTTAGCGAGAGGACCCTTAACTATTCTCTTACGAACATACCAGTCCGGCAACTCCTTGAACTCAATAATGATATCGGGCTTCTTGATCGGTGGGTTATTCTCTAAGTCGAGCACATCGTAGACCCTACCCCCATAAACCATCATATCCGGCCTCAACGCCGTATAGAGGCTCCAGATCCTCGATAAATCACCGGTATCACCCCATGCCAGAGGCCTTGGAACCTCCATGAACAGGCTCGTGCTACCATAACCCGGTATATCTATGACTAGGTTAGGCGGGATCCAGCGGAGCTTCTGCCTCCCACTCCTCTCGAGACTGATAATCCTGTGCTCGGGGTAAATGATCCTTGTACCATCACGATACACTTTGAGAAGCAGTGCCAGAAAGCCCCAGTCCTGATAAATTGTTCTGAGATTAGTTCTCAAACTAGTGTTTACAGCCATCAAGGACTTCCTAGCATATTCTTCAGCAGATATTCTTCCCCGTATAAAATCATGTGTATAAATGAACAATTTCTTCTCGAGATGCCTCCGTGGATCGTCCAGGAAGCTCTTGAGCTCCCTACTATACGTGACCGCGCTAGCCCCATATAGTTTCACGACTTTTTCCTCAACATCCTTTAACCTGTCGATCCACTCGTAGGCCTCCCTAATAGCACTGCCAACATAGCACTCGACGAAGCAACTGGCCAGTTTCCTCTTATTTTTTGACACACATGTATTGACGCATTCCAGTGATTTTTCAACGGCCTTCTTCCTCAACCCGGCGGCACCACTCATTTACGATCTCTACTCCGCCAAATATACTCTTTAGCCTAATTAATACATAATTCTAGTACTAGAAGCGGGAATAACTGGAATTGTGTGATAAGAAATGCTTCCAGAGCATATCTATAAGTTATCCGAGCAGATCCTCATAGATTCGATCAAGTACCCGACCGTTCTAGGAGAAGCCTATGAGGACATAGTGAAATACTATGCAGAAGTACTGGGCAAACACGGGATCGAGACAAGCATTATCCGTGTACCGGACGATTACCTCAAGAAAACACTTCCCCCAGACTATCACCCCGAGAGGCCTCGATACATCCTATTAGCAAGGATAGGGAGCGGGGAAAAGATCCTGCAGTTCAACGGCCACTACGACGTAGTATTCCCGGGCGAGGGATGGACGGTAACCAATCCATTTAAACCAGTTGTCAAAGACGGTAAGATCTATGGGCGTGGATCAACAGATATGAAGGGAGGGATCGCTGCCTTCCTAGCAGCAATGATCTACGCGGCCGAGAAGCTCGAAGACCTAGGAATAGTAGTCGAGGCAGCCGTCGTCCCCGACGAGGAGATCGGGGGGTTAACGGGTACAGGATACCTAGTAAGAGAGATGAAGAGCAGGCCTACATGGGTAGTCATAGCAGAGCCCAGCGGCGAGAAAGTACTGTGGCACGGACACAAAGGAGCAGTATGGGCAGAAGTAATAGTTAAGGGTAAACAGACACACGGATCAGTGCCGTTCCTAGGTGTAAACGCGTTCGAAAAAATGGTGTATGTGGCCAAACACCTCATAGAGAACTACATACCAATGCTCAAGAAGAAAAAGAGCAAGTACAACTACGATATACCAGGAGGAGAATACCCGACCGCAACACTCGGAGGAAAACTAACAAGCCCCGGAAGCATAAACATCGTGCCGGGCAGAGTAAGCTTCAGCATCGACAGAAGACTCATTGTCGAGGAAAAAGCCTCCGACATTATGGAGGAGCTGAGGAAAGCTGTCGAAGAAGCATCAAGAGCAGCGGGCGCCGATACGGAGATAAGGTTTGTACAAATGATGGATCCAGCATTCACTGATCCCAAGCAGGAGATAGTGGAGGCAACGGTTAAAGCAGCCAAAACGGTCCTAGGATACGAGCCACGTAGATCGGTCTGTATAGGAGGCCTAGACCTAAGATACTATACCGAGGTAGGAGTACAGGGGATAAGCTACGGCCCCGGAGACCCTAACGTGCCGCACAAAGTCGATGAGTACATGCCTATAGAGTCGCTCCACAGATTCGTCGACATATATGTTGAACTGATAAAGCTCCTTGACAAAGAGTATGGTTCGAAATAAGGGCGTAACAAGTAATGAGGACCAAGCAGAACATACTGATAGAGGACGAGTCAGCCGAGAGAATAGCTTTTCTTAGTAGAACAATAAACTATGCCGAAGACATCCTCGAAGACGCTGAGTGCGAGGATGTCCTAGTGGATATACACTGGTCTCCGGAGCCACATGTATATGTTAATGGTTATCGCTGTAGCTATGATGTACGTGAAAGCATAGAGGTCTTCATGGACAAATACGATCTGGACGCGGACTACTCTGAACAAGCGAGCAGAAGCTATGAAGAACTATACGATGAAGTCGTACGTACATATATGGAGACACTACACTACCGTATGAAGAACTACGCTAGTAAAAGCTACACCAGCCACCGAGAATACTATCTTGGAATCCTTTTCGACGGAAGAGCTTTTCTCCTTGAAGGCGAAGAAGACCATGTTATATCCCCGGGTATACCGCAGTGTTTTTCAGCACACACTCATCCCTCAAACATGCCTGTTCCAAGCCGCCAAGACCTACGGGTAATCACCCGGTTATTGATCGATAGGGGTATAGGCCACGTAATAGAGACGGTTGGGCCCAGCCTAGCGATCTACCGGGTAAAACCGTTAACGCTGGATGACTGGGAGAAAATGAAGGATATACAGGGGATAGAAAACCCTGTGCAGGCCCTGCAGGAGCTGTCCAGGTTAGATGCTCTAAGACTAAGATATCTTTAGCCAAAAACACGTGGAGACACGTGTCTAACATTTCTGGTTAAACGTATGTTCAAGTTTTAAGGATACAGTAATAAATGATGAATCCATACAAGACAAGTGAGCGTTGCATAAATAAAGGGTTTAACATGGCACTTGCTATTCCAGCGACTCGGGGACTGTAAGCCTTGACGATAAGAATACTGATCGCTAACAGGGGAGAGATAGCGATAAGGATAGCTAGAAGCATCAAGGAAATGGGTT
>JAADCY010000256.1 GCA_013154205.1 Thermoproteota archaeon
CTTCTCCAAGATTTAATCGCTCGATAACCAGGCTGTGTAGTCGGCTCATCAATTTGTATCCAGCGATTTTCTCGTAGATCCTGGCTGCCAGTCCAGGTATACCGAGTTTACCTGCTTGCTGTATCTTACGGGCCAATGTATTGATAGCCATGATTCGTTGCCTCGACTAATTATTAGTGATGATTTTCTAGAAATATAAACTGTGCTTGATTTTAGAATTCAATAAGAGACAAAAACTATACTGGTGAAACACGTGGAGCGGTGTAGGAAAGCCTTTACTTCTCCAGATTACCTCATCAAGTGTTGGGCGGAGGACGGATTAATAAATGGTGATACATCACTTCTAGGCCGGAATACACTTAATACACTTCTAATTCTGGGTGGCGGTTTCAGCCTTGTACCTAAAGTTCTGGGAGATATTGTAGAGGATGTTTCAGGCTCCCTACATACTATATGTGTTTGGAGACTAAAAATGCAGATGCATCTATCATAGCACTAGCTGGCGGTTCAGCATATGTAGAAGCAGTCACGGCTATGCTTTGCCTATCAAGTGTTGAGAAAATCTATGCTATGGGTTGGTGTGGGAGTCTGGATGAAGAAATTAGGCCGGGCGATATACTGATCGCTTATGCCGCTGTCCGTGGGGATGGAACTACATCTCGTTATGCGGATCCAGAGTATCCCGCTGTCGCTGATCCCATATATGTGATCGATCTATATCATAAGCTGAGAACCTATGGTCTACGACCTAAGCTCTCCATAATATATACGACCTCTACTCATCTGCGTGAAAAAGAAATACTTGAGAAGTGGAAGGGAAAAGCTCAGTGCATCGAGTGCGAAGTATCAGTATTATACGTTATATCAAGACTACTTGGCATACCATCTGTAGCGGCTCTCGTTGTCTCGGATACACTGGTTCATAAATATAGAGATGTATATTCTACTGTGAATGTTGCGGAAAAGCTCTTGAAAATACTGGTGGAGATAATAAAAGAGCACTAATATCTTATGAACGCTGCCTTTCTTTCAAATTAAACTAAGTCGACGCCGATCATCTCTAGTTCTTTAAGCCATTCTATGAACTTCTTCACATTTTCTCCCTCAAATATCGCGCCGTGCTGCGGCGCTATAACCTGTATGTCTAGATCTCTGATTTTTTCGAGCCATTTCTCTATTGCGGATTTGCATGGCAAGTACCTCTTGTGGAATGGTTCCATGAGTTTGGAGTGTTCTATGAAGTCTTCTACGAACAAGTACCATGTTCCTCTCGGATATATTGCAGCTCCTAGATCTCCTGTGAATAAGGTCTTTGCTACCGGGTCGTAGAGATGGAAGTTGCCGGGGCTGTGGAGGAAGTGGGCTGGTATTACTTTTAGTTTTGTCTCTCCTATCTTGATCTCCATGCCATTGTCGGGTATTCCAATAATATTGTCTAGTGTTAGTGTCCCTAGGTGTGGGAGGAACCGTATCCATAACTCTGAGATATAGATTTTGGCGTCGGGGAACACGTCTAATAATATGTTGAGGCTTCCAACCACGTCTGGATCTTGGTGAGTGAAGAATAATGCCTTGACGTTGCCCGGATCGATTATTTCTTCCACGTTCTCAACTATTCTCTCTACCACATAATACCCTCCAGGGTCAAGCAGTATCGCTTCTCCGTGATCGATTATCATGTATTGATTTGTTAGAATGCCTTTTTCAGCTTCAGCTTCATCCAAGCCTAGCCATATGAATGCATGGTTCTTATCTTGGTAGATGTAGTGTGGCTTGTGGATCTTGATGCTCATGGTTCTAGCCCTCAAGGGTTTTCTCGTCTATTATACCGTATACCCTGATCCTTGTCAATCCCTTGTATTCATTGAGATGTTCTTCGTCAAAATACTCCTGGCCGTTGAGGATGACATATTTACCTGCCAGTTCGCCGTTTATGAAGAGTAGTCTGAACTTGTTCTTTCCCGACTCACCCGATATATAGAGAGCCCGATATCTTTTAGCATCTTTTGTCTCGGCAATTACTTCTTCTACTGCGTGTAATAGTCCGCCTTTATCAATAGCTAGTCTTGTTCTGAGAAGTAGTATTGACTTCATTATTATTCTCGATACCCATGAAAACCTGGATAGTTTCTCAGAATAGTCCGTACCAGTAAATGTGACGGTTTTTCTCCTAGATAATTTGTCAGCCCTCATTATGAGAGCTAATGGTATATTTTCTAAGTGTTTCCTAACTATCCATCGCCTTGGCCCGGTGTAATCGATGAAATATTTGACTGTGCCATCAATAGGTAAGAACTCGATCTCTATGTAGCTTTTCCGTCCTCTCAGTCTAACTATTACTCTCTTTTCATTATCGAACTCTTCGATCTCAGTGCTATACTTGTCTTTGAATCTAAAAACCAATGCTCGTCGGAAGGTAAGCTCTATTGTTCCTTTATCAAGACGTGTTATGTATGGAAGATTGGTGATTATGAAGTCTTTATTCTTCAGTTGTTCGATAATCTGTTCTACTTTATTAGATACTCTTACATTATTGCTTATCATTCTAAATCCCATTTGCTAATTATTATTAATTGGAATATAAAATTGACTCACAAATTTTGAATAGCTTTTAAGGATAGTTAGTTTTTCTAATCATTATACCTATGGTAGATAACGTACAAAGACAATCGTCAGTATATAGCCTGCAAATATAGTTATAGGTAGCGCAATAAGCCACACACCGAATATCCTGGCTATAAGCCGCATATTAACGTTCTTAATTCCTCTCGATATACCTACACCCATCACCCCGCCCACTATAGCCATTGAGGTCGATACTGGGAGGCCGAGCCTGGATACTACGAGCATTGTCAGTGTTGCCGACATCTGTGCAACATATGCTGTCAGTGGAGATAGAGGTGTGATCTTCTCTCCGATGGTACCTATTATCTTAGCACCCCACATGGCTATCCCGGCGGATAAACCGATCGCGGCTACTATGAGGGCGAACCAGATTACTAGTGGCGGACTACCGACGTTCAATGCATAGAGGATCGCTGCTAGCGGCCCCGCGGAGTTGGCGACATCGTTTGAGCCAAAAGAGAAAGCCATTGATAACGCCGCCATGATAAGCAGGATCCTAGATGCTTCGTGAACGGGATCACCGCCTTTACCAACTCTGTGAAGCCAGTACTTGTAGATGAATATGGTTGCTACTGTACTAATAACCATAGACACTATAGTCACGTATAATATGTCTGACACGGTCGCCGTTTTCAATAAAATTAGTATTGTGGGGGTTGCTACTGTCATATAGGATGCTATAATGACAGAGATCCTAGCAACTGATGGATCCTTGAAGGATCTATGGAATACATGGAATAAACCATACGCTATTGCAACCGCCGCTACGGGCACTATTGCCCATGCAATTAGGATCTTAATGACCGTCGCCCAGCTAATGAATGACGATCCAACGGCTAATCCAAAACCTATTACGCCGCCAATGATACATACGTGTACGCTCATAGGTACCTTGAGGAAAGTACTGAATAATGTCCATGCACCAGTCGCTATTAGAACCGCTATCATGCCTTTGATCACTACGCTGCTCTGAATAGCCATTGTGTTCACGATTCCATGCATCACAGTATTTGTAACATATATTCCGAGACTGATCGAACCCAGAAAACTCGCTATGGCCGCCAGCATCAATGCCTTCTTAACGCTGAGTACACCAGCACCTACAGCAGTACCTATGGAGTTCGGCGCATTGTTCGATCCATTGTTCCAGGCCACGAAAAACGCGG
>JAADCY010000114.1 GCA_013154205.1 Thermoproteota archaeon
TCCGTAAAGCCAGAGAGATGCTGGAAGATGGCCACAAGGTTCGATTTCGACTCGTCTTCAGGGGAAGACAGATCGTTCACCCCGAGATTGCTAAGGAGCTTATGAAGAAGATCGCTGCCGAGCTCTCCGATATGGCAGAGGTGGAGCAGGATATTAAGGGTGAGGGCAGAATAATGACGATGGTCTTGAGGCCGTTGTCGAAGAAGAAGTAGGTATCGAGGGGGCGGATCAGCTTAAATGACCGAAACCTGACTGATCGGTCTTTTAAATTCTCTTTCCTCCAGCAAATGGTTTTAAATTCGGGGTTTTCGCGAACCCCGATTATTGAACTTTGATTGTAAGGTATTCGCAGTTAAATAGTGTCCTAATTGCAGGCATTCTAACAATTTGTCATCTAATTGCTTTTCTCATTATGAGTTTCAAGCTATTGACTGCTTTATACTTATATCGCTATGATGGTTTGTTTGTTATTTGCCAATGTGGGAGTGGGTACCTATTTTATTCAGGTATCCAGTGGAAATGCTTATCGCACGCTGGCGGGAAATGTGATAATTGATCCTGACGAAATAAGATTGGGTTCTTCCAGATTGATATTTCCAGGGCATTCTTCCAATGTAGTAATTCGACCGCTGGAAAGGGTGGCTTCCTTGAATTATTTTATCGGTTCCGATCCGTCTAAATGGAAGAAGGATGTCCCTATTTATAAGGGAGTTGTACTCGAAAACCTCTATCCGGGAATCGACCTGCGGATAATAGGTACTAGGGATAATAACTTCAAGCTCCAGTGGAATGTCAAACCGGGTGCGGATCCCCGTTTGATCGAGTTGTTGGTGAGGGGGCCTGGAGGAGCCCACTTGGATGGGGAAGGGAATATAGCTTCAAAGGGGTGGTTTGTAGAAAAGCCAAGAGCTTTTCAGGGTTCGCAGGAAATAGAGGTGGCCTATCGGAAGAGGGGAGAGAGATTCGTTCTTCATATAGGTGAATATGATTCCAAGCAATTGCTGGTAATAGATCCGTCTGTTGTTGTGGGTGGTGGATCTCTTCAATTAGAACTTAAGGACATGGAAATTTACAATGGCGATGTATATGTGGTCTTCGATAGCAAAAGCACCATAGGACTCAATGGTATTTCAGGTTACGAGACTGAGGGGGATAAGAATTCGAAAGACATCGTAATTTTGAAATTGAGTAGTGATTTATCATCTGTAGTTGCAGGGACCATACTGGGTGGCAGTGGAAAGGAAGAGGCCTTCGATATGGACATTTCACCTAATGGGTTATACGTGGTGGGCAGGACTGGTTCCTCAGATTTTCCTGTTGTTGCAGGAGCATATGATAGAACTAAGAATAGATTCTGGGATGCTTTTGTCAGTAGATTCTCTCTGGATTTGGAAAATCTAATTTCGTCCACTTACTTAGGTGAGGATAAAGATGATGAAGCCCGAGCGGTGTTGGTCACCGATGACGCTGTTTATGTGGCCGGGAGAACGAGATCTCGGGACTTCCCTACCACATTTGGAGCTTATCGGCCCACTTTTATAGGAGGAAGACAGGATGGATTCATAAGTCGCTTCGATTTTAAACTCACCAGTCTCGAGGCTTCTACATTTATAGGTGGATCTGATGATAGAAGAATGGAAAAGGAAAAAGTAACAGCTCTATTCTTCCATAACAATTTAATCTATTTTGCTGGTTCTACAGAATCTGATGATTTTCCGGTTGATTATGTTTACACAGATGGAATCTGTAAGGGAGAGAAGGGATTCGTCGCCCGTATTAACCCCCATCTTACAAGCTTGGAGGGCTCAGCTTTGGTATGTGGCAGTAGCAGGCTTGAATATGTAAATTCACTATTAGTTTCCGATAGCATGGTGTTCATAGCTGGTCAGACCAATTCTACCGATTTCCCCTTGATAAATGCGGTTGATGCCAGTATAACTCCGATAGACTCGATAATAAAGGATGAGGGTTTTATCAGTGGCCTCTCCCAAAATTTAGACACCCTGGTCTTTAGTACTTATTTGGGTGGGGAGGATGACGATGAGGTATACAAAATATTTCTGGATGAAGCCAATGGAGTGCTTTATGCGGTAGGGTATACGGCTTCGACCGATTTCCCGATAACCCCATCTGCATATCAAAATGTTAATGAAGGAAGCAAAGATGCTTTCATTACTGCCATAGACATAAATTCGTACGGGCTGTTGTATTCCACCTATCTTGGAGGTGCTGGGAACGACGAGGCGAAGGGTTTGTTCGTCCTGAACTCTGGTTTATATGTGGCGGGTTCTACAGGGTCTCCTGATTTCCCGGTTATCGATGGGGCATATTCCACCGATTTCTATCCTTTCAAGGAAGTGTTTGTGAGCAGAATGAGCTTATCCCTCGATCAATTGATCAAGTCTACATTCGTAGGGAATAGCGTTAATGTAGCTGAGGCGGATGAATTCCGTGATATGGTTCTCTACGGGGGACATGTCTATGCTGTTGGTGAAACTCGATCCCGTTATATCGATGGATTTGTGGATCTCAATTCGAAAGACTCGAGCAATCTGGATGTATTCGTGGTAAAGATGACAGAAGATCTGGCTTTGAATGCGATAACCTATATTGGCGGAGGCGTTGCGGACAATGGGCGGACCATATATGTGGATGAGAATGGCGTTTATATAGCTGGATTTACGAATTCTAATGACTTTCCAACCACTGCCGGTGCGTATCAGGATACTTTCCCCTCAGAAAACAATCACGCGTTTATTTCCAGATTCGATCTCGATCTTAACACCTTGCTCAACAGCACCTATCTGGCTGGTTCAGATGAGGATATTGCGCTGGATATAGAAGGGAAAAACAATAGTATTTATGTGGCAGGCTGGACTATGTCCTCTGATTTCCCGGTGACTTCCGGATCATATAGAGGTGGTAAGGATGTTTTCATAAGTAGCCTGAGCTTGGATTTAGGAAGTTTGAATGCGTCGGTTTTGCTTGGTGGTAGTGAAGATGATGTGGCTGAAGACCTAGAGATTTCGGACGATGGAGTATATGTGGGTGGATGGACCACGTCAGAGGATTTCCCTACTACTGCTGATGCGTATGACAGGACTCTGGGGAATAACGTGGATGCGTTCGTAAGTAAGTATAGCCTGGATTTGAGCACCCTTCTTGCTTCCACCTTCCTTGGTGGGGATGCAAATTCTGACGTCAATTCTGAGCGAGAGGAGGTTATCTATGGAATTGCTCTTAAGGATGATGCAGTATATCTGACGGGTGCCACTTCGGTTTCCGACTTTCCCACGACACCTGAAGCATATGACACCAGTTATAATCACTCTACGGATGCATTCGTCAGTAAGATGGACCTATCCCTTTCAAGTCTCCTTGCAAGCACGTTCGTTGGTGGCACGGATGGCGATTTTGGATACGCCATTGGATTGATTACAGTGGGAGGGGAATATAAGGTCTATATCACTGGCCATACTACCTCGTCGAATCTTCTGATGTGGAATAGATCTGTAAGGGGATATGATGACACTTATAATGGTGGAGAGGATGTCTTTGTAATGGCGTTCGATGAAGATTTGTCCGATGTCAGTTATGGAACCTATCTGGGTGGTTCTTTGGATGAAAGGGCATGGGCGTTAGACTTTTCCTCCAGCAGGGTATTCGTGGCCGGGTATACATGGTCCGGCGATTTCCCCTTGACCTTTGGAAATGTTCAGCTCAACGGTATCATCGGTACGCAGGGTTCGGTGG
>JAADCY010000092.1 GCA_013154205.1 Thermoproteota archaeon
CCGTGAACGTGCAACTGCCCGAGGAGGAGGGTGGTCTCGAGGCCAAGGCCTTCTTCATCGACACGGAGGGGACCCTCGTACCCAGGAGGATTTGCCAAATGGCTGAGGCTAAGGGAATGGATCCCAAGGAGGCCCTGTCTAACATTTACTTTGCTATAGCTAGGAGTGTAGCGGAGCAAATGGCCATAGCTGATGAGGTTTACAATATCTGCGAGAAGGACGATGTTGGTCTTGTGGTCGTTGATTCTCTAACGTACAATTTCAGGTCAGAATACAGTGATCTAAGTGATCAGGCAGAAAAGCAAGTCAGGCTGATGAATCACTTATCCCAGTTAATGGATATAGCTAGGGATCATAACGTGGCTGTAGTGTTCACTAATCAAGTGTACATGGATGTTTACAGTAGCATAATGTCAGGTAGAAAAAAGTACGAGCCCGTGGGAGGTACTGTCGTTGCCCACCAGGCTACGCACAGAGTGTTCCTAAGGAGGGGTAAGAGGGAGATCAGGATAGCCAGGCTAGAGGACTCTCCGTACTTACCACCTGGCGAGGCTCCATTTAAAATAACAAAGGAAGGAATAACTGATGTATAAACCTAACTCTCCCACAACCATTTTTTAGGGGTGAAACGTAATGTCTGAAATTAGTGACATAATAAAGTTTAATTTTAAGTATCATGGTAAAACGTACAAAATGTCAATTAGAAAATCTATTTACGATCATGTAAGAAGAAATCTTAGGAATGTTTTTGGAAAATACTACGATTGGTTTAGAAAGGGGTATTTCAGGATAGGGGAAGATGTACTATCTTTGATGAAAATGGGGTTATTTAATATCGAAATAATTGACGCGATTGCTGAGAACGATAACAGTAAATTCGAGTTAGTGCTGGCTAGTTCTGATGATTACTGTCTAAATGTTATACTTACTGGACTGCTTAGAGACGCTGCGCTGAAGATTGGAAACACTGATGAAATTGAATTTAGAGATTTTGCTAGGGAAGTTCGTAGATTTGCTAAACATGTGAAGTTAAACTATGATAAGGTTTTAATAGTTGATAAGAAATACATTGAACCTTTATTAATAGGGATAAAGTACCCTGTAACAATAAGACTGAAAGATACTAGGTTATGTTATCTTAGAATACATAAGGATATACTTATGAATTGTCCGAGCTTAATGCATGGAGTTTCGTATGTTGAGGTAGCATACAGCAAATACCAGGGGGGTTTAACTGATTGATTAAAATGGAAATTGTACCAAAGATAATAGAGAAGGATGCTATGGTTGATGTTAGATCAACCCCACCGTTTCCAATTACTAGATATGCTATATTTAAAGCTGATGATATTCTAGTCAGGCGGGACATGATAGGATTTGTTAAGAATGGATCAGTGTTTCATGTCAAACTGAGAAATTCAGATATGATTGATGCGGTTACGCTAAAAGACAGAAATAAGTCTATGAGAATGATGATTAAAAACGCTATAGGTGCTGATGTTAATGAAAAATTTGTTGGATTAGTAACGCACATAATTTCATATTATAGCCACGCTATCGTTTCAAAACATACTGACGACTTCGAAAGAAGATGCTTAAAACTAATGTCTATATCATCAATATGGAGATTTCCAATTAGTGAAAATAAATTAGTTGGTGTTAGCAGGGTAACTAATAAAGAGTTTGAAATAGTATTTGAAGAACCTATAGCTGTTGATATTTGCGAGTTGATTTATGATACTATACTATGTGATGATATAGTTGCTCCAATGTGCTGTGATATAAATCATATAGCTGGTGTTGATGACATGTACGTATGTCCACTTTATCTATTCATTATGCGTTTAATGTCGGAAGTGATTGGGGATGATAAATGCTGTGAGTTTATTAATAAGTTAAGAGAGTTTATTAAGGAGGCTAAATTGGACAAAAAGAAAAAGTATGTTAGTAGAGGAGATTTGTTTTCTAAGTTGAGAGAGTTTGGTTTTGAAAGTGCTTTAAAACCATATGGACTTAATAAATTTAAAAAATTGTAAATGTTTGTTTATAATGGGGGTTTATAATGTTGAATAGAGTGAATCCATTTGGTAAGTCAGGATATGAGTTTGTTTTAGAAAAATTTGGTGATTCTGGTAAGATTGCCAGGTTAATTATAAAACACTGTGAAGGTATAACTCCTGGGTCTGGATTATCGCGTAATGGAATAGATTTGTCAACTGCTAGATTATTGACAATTCACTATTTTACTGAGTCGTTTACTATAGGGTTTAATAGGCTTAAGTTTCCTAGTAAGGGCAAGTTTGCTGGATCAATAATTCTAAACCCGATAGATAGAGCTAGAATAGCTTTCCCGCATGTTAAAGTAGATGATTTTAAAATAAAAGTAGATGATGATGGGTATATTAGTAGTGATAGTAAAGTAGAATTAGAGGATATACTAAAAAACCAATTGTTGTTTATGATAGATAGGGGGGTAATTGGTATTAATCCACAATGGGTCAGTTTAGTTGTGAAGCATTATAATAATGGTGATATAAAAAGTCTTAGGAAAGTTATAGAAAAAAGAGCTAAGAAGATAATAATTGACTTGTTTTCAGCATTGCACACTGATGTTGTAGTGGAAAGAGGTGAAAGTGATGTTTTTACTAACATGAAGGCAATGACGGCTAGGCTACTTCTCCTTATAGAACCTATTGACCCACTAAAAAGCCCAAAGATAAACGCTGCAGTAATATCGGCCATTAAGGAGTTGTTCTTATCACCGTAAATCCAAGGGCGTGCTACCTTGCCTGCCCTCATCTAGAATCGTTTCGATTATCATAACAATTCCCCGTCCGACAGGTTTTCCTCCCCTAAAGTAGGGGAGGAAAGTTGAGAGGCCGCATAGGGGACCCTTGCGGTACCAGTTATCCCAATTACTATATCCTAGACCTAGGAAACCTTTAAATACTAGAGCCACCCCTATAGGGCTGGGGGGAGGAATAATGGAGGAGGACCTAAAAGAGCTGAAGAGACTGAAGGATGAATTAAAGAGGAACCCTGAATTATTAAAAGATTTAAAAGAAGAATTGGATGTGGATGTTGGGAGCGTGTCACTGAGGAGAGATCGGTATGAGCTGCAGGTTATGACGTTGTTCGAGTCGGTTCAATTAATGTTAGTAAGGCTAAATGAAGATGGAACAGTATATGAGGAGATACTCGAGGTGGAGGTTGTTGAGGACGAGGAGTTGCAAGAGTTGCTAGAGGAGTTGCTGGAGGAGAGGGAGGAGGAGTCGGCGCTGTCTAGGTTGTTCGGGTAGGGCTTTTTTCTTGCCTGCCTACACCCACCGAAAGTTTTATATACTAGACCTACCCCAGTAGGACTGGGGGGGGAAGAAAGGATGAGACCGAAAGTGAGTGTGGGAGGAAGACTTGGAAGATTGGGGACAGCTAGACTGACTTTTGAAGAGCCAGGAATGTCAGTCGAAGCATTCGCAAGCGTAGAACTTTATGAAGCTGTTCTATTTTTCCCATGTTTGGGCCTAGTTAAGGTAAGGTTAGGTACTGGCAGTACTTTGGACGACGGAGTGGAATTAAAGACGGTAGTATACGACGGAAAACGGAAAGAAGTTAAAGACCTAGTTTATTATCGTGAAAACGATGAGAAATACGGATACGTCTCCTACTTGTTCGACGCGTTGGAAGTGCATCTTCCATCGCCATTTCCGGATCGTCTCTATTACCCCTAACTATTTCTAACTTTCTTCGCTCCTTGAGTGTACCTAATCTAACTTGGCTATTTCTTTTGTCATTAGTGAATCGTTAAGGTACCAGTAACAATTATTCGGGCTCGCGGGTTACTTCCTCCCCTACCGTGGGGGAGGAAACATTAGGATTGTTTCGTTTATCGTAACGTTTCTTTGATCGTAACGTTTCCTGCGTTTCCTGGTTGGGGTTTCCTCCCCTAGCCTGGGGGAGGAGGGTGGTGTGGGGGCGTGGGAGTGTCAGCCTTGGCTGCTTGTGCCTCCGCTGCTGCTGGAGGTGGTGCTGGTGACTTTCTGTATGATTTGTTGTAGGTCTGCGATGTTGATTCCTACTTCCTTAGCGTCTGATGTGCTTACTTCTTCCACGGCCTTTGCTAGGGCGCTGGCGATGATTACTACTGCAGTTTTGGTTGTGGTTTCTGCACTGTTGGCTAGTGGGCCTTCGTAGCCTGATAGTCTTGTCTCGGACATTGTTAGTAGTGTGTTGATAAGGTCTTGTGCTGGTCTTAGGTCGTCGATTTCTACGTCCACGGGCATTCTATCTCACCCCCTTATTCTTCCTCTTCCTTTTCTTCTTCCTTCTTTTCTTCTTCAGTAGTCTTTTCTACAACACGCTCGGCTACTGCTGATGTTGACTGTTGTTGGGACTGCGACTGTTCTGCTTCCTGTAGGATTGTGTCGATGTCCTGGGCAGTTGGGGCTCCTGGGAAGTCTTCGAATAGCTCATTTAGCACCTCGTCGAAAGCGTCGCCACCGAGGGTTCTACCTACACCTCTAACCATTGTAGCCTCTGCTAGTACTAGAGCAGCCACTAGGTTTGCTACTTGCTTCAAACCTTGGTCTTCAAGTACTTTGACTAGATCACCTGGCGTTTGAATGTTTTCAGTGGAAACTCCAGCCTCCTCTAGTCTAGTTAGTAGGTTGTTCATAACGTCGTTTACTGTACCTCTAATGTCGCCAACCACAGTGTTCACATAGTCTACGTAGTCTTCAACCCTGATATCAGCCATTATCTAGACCCCCCAGTTACACGTGATAATTAGCCACTATTTAAACTACTTAAAAATAACGTCAGAGTTGCCAGCACCACCGCTGATATCAACATCGCTATTGCCAGCACCACCGCTGATCTTAACAGTACAAGGTATGACACCAACCTTAGCATAATCTAGCATTGGGTCTAAACCTTCAATATCAACGTCAACTAATCCAATCTTCTCGAATTCAACATTAATTGGGATAGCATTTTTTATGTCATTAATTGCAGTGTCAACACTGCTAGGTGGTATTATGAGTATTTTACCATTTGTTAATAATGCAATCCAGTTATTGCCTTCAACTACGGCTTCTACTATACTGCTATCAATCATTGATAATTCTAGAATTTTTATGAATTCATTCCAGTTTATATTCTTGACTTTAATTTCAAACGCTTCTACCATATGTTACGACCCCGAGTTTCTTGGTTAGGTTTCCTCCCCTATGGTAGGGGGGGAATAATGGTTGCGTTTTGGGTCTAGTTGTGACTCTTTAACGTGCGAAACATTTCAATACTAGCATTATTAGGCATGGTACTGCATCCTGTAGCATACCTTAGCATACTATGGCAGTATATGGGTTTGGTAAGTGGGGGGGCATGTTGGGTGACGGTGGTGATGGGCCTGGGCACACTTGGGACAAATGTAGCGCCCGCCGTTGGGAAGGCGATCGGTGCGGATAAGGTGGTCTTGGTAGATTCTAAGGATGGCTTGCAGTCTGGAATAAAGAGGTGTAAAGATTTTGGGTTAGAATTCGATTATATTCCGGTAAGTATTGGCTCAGCGACTGGTGCTCACAGGGATTATTCTAAGGCTAAAAGGAAGGCTGCTAGATCGAGCACTGTACTACAATTAAGGGATAGGTTCGTTGAGGCTACTAAAGAACTTTACAAAAGTGATAAGATACCTGTTTTAGTTTGGGGTTTAGGTGGTGCTACAGGGGCTAGTGTATCTTATGTGCTATCGTCTTCAGTTCCTTATGCTTTGCACTTTACGGTGCTTCCTGATCCATCATCGCCAGAGCCGTTGAGACTTCTTGCTGAGAACGCATTGAGGCAAATAAATGATGTGTTTATGAGGAATGAGAGGCATCCCGTAATAATCGGTAACTTTGCAAGGATGAATGTTGATGAGATAATTAATACGGTGATTAGTGATCATGAGCTGTACTCTACCATAAAGAGAATGGTGGACAAGCGTCAAGCACAAAATGCTGGGTATATCAGGAAAAGAGGAAAGAAGATAAGACTTGCATTTTTCTGGAATGATAACATTGTAAAAACGAAAATAAGTAAAATAAAAGATGTACTGCTTAGAATTTCGAAATCAGGCGATGACCTTACTGATATTGACGTTGCAATGGCTTCAATAAATTCCGAAGAACCAAGCATAAGCGTAGACTTTAACATTAAATCCGATGACTCGAGTAATAACAAGAGTAAAGACAGTGACTATGATATAGACTCCTTCTTTGACTTATAAACAATTTTTTAGGGTGATTAAATTGATAAGAGTACAAGCCAGAATGCATGATAGGGTAAAGTCATTCTTGGATAGTGCTGCAGCTGCTGTTCCCACGTCTACTAGTGAGCTAATAAAGCGAATGACTATTGTGTTAAATCAGGATGACATAAACGAGCTGAAAAGGAAATACAGTGACGAGTATAATAAAATTAACATAATAGCAAAATCAGACGAAGTTTTTACATCATATGAGAAAATAGTAAACACGGTTTGGGGAGAAGTAAAATTAAAAAGAAGAATACCGCCAATAAAGCTACGTCCAATTAACATAATAGTTAGTGGTGATGATAAAGCAGGCATAGATGCCATGTTTTACTGGACATTCATAAGTTACACTAAAAAGAAGCATATTTCAGAATCAATAATGATGTCTCTATCCAAAATGGTCACCTTCGTTGATAACTTATCTGATAAACTTGAATCTATAAAAGTAATGATGGAAAAATTATAATGGGGGTTGTGAATGTTGGAAAAAGACAATGATTTGCTAACTATTAATGATATGAGTAATGAGTTAATTAACGAGTTGAACGATGCTATTAGTGACGTAGTGAACAAGGAAATGCTGTCTAATCTACTATTATCAATGGCCATACGTAAAACAAAGGCTCCACTATCAATTTTAATAATTTCAGGCAAACCAATGACCGTTAGATCCATCGGAAAAGTGCTTAATGAATTAGGTTATGATGTTAGTAATGAATATGTTAGAAGAAGTCTAGATCTAGCGTGTGAGAAGGGTTTTTGTATTAAATTTAATGTTGCGATGGTTTACTATTATGTTCCTAAGATGATTAGGAAGATCGCCATGTTGTACTGTATGGATACTAGGGATTGCCCTCATGTTTCAAGCTCGTTGGAGAAATCTACTTTAGAGAGGATAATCAAGTGTAGCAAGGGATGACAGCTGATAGTTCCAGAACATGCTAGTATTGTTGGGTATGATAAGGTAACAGTGTACAAGCCTATTCTGTACTGCCTTTTTTACCACAAAAAAATCCACACTTTTGTTTATCCGATTATTCTCACTTTAAATGTTAATGTTAAGGAACTTTTGATTGTTTACTCTTCAATATTAATGGTTATTTCTGTAATGGTTCTAAATAAGGTTAAGGATAACTTTTTGTTTAGGTTAGGTCTTTTTAAGTTTATTACTGGGGTTAATATTATAATAATTGCAATGTCAAATATTGTGACTAAGTGTGATGTCATATCTTCCATTGTTTTGATTAGTGCTGGTTTAGTTGAAATATCTCTTGGGTATTTTAAGGGGTGATTTTTATGAGTATGTCTGATGTGCTTAGTATAACTGAGAACGAGAATATTCTTTTGCCTGATGATTGTTTTCCTTATAGTTTTTATCAGGTTGATGATGGTGATAACACGTATTTAGCTGGGCCAATGTCTTTGCCTATTAGTAAGAATGCCAAGTTATACTATTATCCTAGTGGTAAGGTTGAGAATCCTCCTAACTATTTGACAGCTCTTAATTTTATAAGTGAAATGAATGTTAGTTATAATATTAGTATAAAGGAGGTTGAGTCGGATAGTGTTAATTCTATTAAAATTGTTTCATCTTCTAACACGTATTATGTTTCTGGAGATATTGAAATTGTTAAATATTCGATGAGTGTTAGTGATAAGTATCCGTTCCCTGATTTGATAGTTAGTGGTGATTATAAAGTTAAGGCGAGTGATTTGGCTGTCGTGTCTTCTATTCCTAGTTGGGTTGATGATGAGGTTAAAGCTGAGAAGATGATGTCTACTAAGTTTTCTTTGGTTAGGATTTCTGAGGGTGACATGATGACTTTACCTTTGATTTATTTTCATTCTCAGTTTATTCTTAATCATCCAGATAAGATTAATATTGGAGAGTTGGGTAATTTAGTAGAGAAATCGTGTGATAGTAGTAAGGTTAGCGAGTCGAGTGAGGTTGATATTCTTGGTGATTTAAGTGTTAATGTTAATTATACTTTTTATGTGATTAAGTCTAGCGACTGGTTGATTTTGGCTGCTGGTCCTTACGATGTCGAGTATAGTGTTAACGGTGTTACTCCAGGTGTTGGTAGTGTGATGGTGTTGTTCCCTGATGTTAGTTTGCCTTTAGAGTCGGCGTTATTGTTCACGGGGTCGGGTGGTAAGGTGTCTATGTCTGAGGAGGATTTGTCTAAGGGTGCTTCTAGCGTGGGGTACCCGTGCTTGTTGGCGTTTGGGGGTGTTACTGGTAGGTTATCCCTGCCTACTCCCAGGGCTCCCGTGTACTCTGGGGAAATAGTGGGACCGCTGGCTATTGACGCTGGGTTGGTTACTAGCTCTTTGGGTTTCACCGGGCCTGCTTTGGCCTTCAAGTAAGTCCTACCGTGGTTCCTCCCCTAGAGTAGGGGAGGAAAGATGGGGGTTGGCCTATTTGATCGGTGTTGGTGGAATAGCCGAGTATGATGTTTTGGACAATTGGGAAGTTGCTAGGGCTAAGCTAGAGTCTATTGGATTAACGACAATAGGATCAATCCTTACTAGGACTAGAATGGCTAAAGTAGAGCTTGAGGATGGTAGCAAATGTATGGTTAGAAAAAACACGTGTGCTATTCACATTTACCCACCAAATACTGTTAACTATATTGGTCCAATAGATGATATTAGTATATCAGAGCTTGTAAAATTAATTAATGAATTATCAAAAATTGGTTTGGTTGAAGTTATAGAAGGTCCTAAGTTTTCTGATAATACTATTAATAAAATAAACGAAGCATCTAAGAATAGTAAGTGGTATCAGATATTAAAAATTGGTGTTGGGTGGAACGTTAAAGTAAAATCAAGAATCCCGCCAGAATTAATTCATCCAATTACTAATCTTGACCCAATAGGTTGTGTTATGGCTTGGGATTACGATGATGATAACAATAGGATTGATCCTCCAATAGTATTTGTTTATAATAATCGTATTAAATTATTGGTTGGTTCAAACATTGATGATTATAGGGAAGTAGAAGAGAGAAGGAAAAAAATACTTAATGCACCATTGAATTGGGTGTGGGAAAACAGGAAGTAGATTATGCTTTAACTTTGTCTTTTACTTCTTTCTTTTCCGTGTCTTCCGTGGCTTCGGTTAGTTCGCTTAGCAAGTCACTAATAACGTAATCTCTTACTTCATCGTATAGTATACGTTTTGTTACCATGCCTAGATTGTCAATGTCCTCGACGTCTATCTTGTAAGCGTTGGTTCTGCCAAGTCTCTTTGACTTTATTATTCCTCTCTTCGACTCCTTGTATAGAGTAGTGTTGACTACACTTTTACTTATGTTGTAGCCTATCTCTCTAAGCGCCTCTGTTATCTCTTTACTGCTTATCCACCATCCCTTTATACTAGCCATTAGTGCTACAGCTAATGTAGCACTGCTCTTGTTTAAGTCTCTTGATCTTAGTCTTTCCTTTATTCTAGCTATATCCATTTCAATAGTGTAGGGAATATTGTATGGTAAATCCATTATTATGTCACCCCCCAAATTTTATTCTACTATTTCGACAATGTCCCTAACTACTTCTGGCCTTATACCTTTGCCTAATAATATGTACTCAATAACGTCTTTAACATTATTGTTTTCTATAGTGTAATACGAAATCCTACCTATTCTTATACGTTTAAGTAATCCTTTTTTTGTTGCTTTGGAAAGTGCTATGTTTACGGATGTGTCTTTGAAATCATAACCTAATTCTCTTAGTACTTTTCTGACTTCGTGAGCGTTAACGTACTTTCCTATTTTCTTTGCTGCAAGGACAACGGCTATTGCTGCTCTACTCAGTGATAGCTCCCTGTTCCTCAGCATATCCTTCACTAGCTGGTACTCTGTACGGTATCTCTCGAATGGGTCTGGTATCAGGTCGGGGTCTGCTATTTCTTCGCTCATAGTATGGTTTCCCCCCCGTGCCCTATGATGTTACGGTTGCTTGTAATTATAATTTTCGGTTACTTCTGGGGGGTTTAGCGTATATTTTGTATAGTACCCATAATTCGTCATTTTTCATTATTGAAGTGTCTATCATTGGGCATGTCTTAATTGGTTTTGTCATGTTGAACATTATTGTTCTTAGTTTATCAGCTGCTTTTAGTAGGGTTTGTGTTTCTAGTCCTGGTACTGTTGCACCTATTTTGGCTAGTTTCCATGCCATTTGGAATATTGTTTGTTTTGGGTTTGAAACTATGTCTTTAACGCTTGTTATCATGCTTGCAATTTGGTCTAGTAATGTTACTGCTTCTCTTGCTATTACTCCAGCTACTATTAGTTTTGCTAGGTAAGAGAAGTATGGTGTAGTTGATACTATTTTCATGAACCATTCTTGCATGTCTTTTGGTACTAGTTTTCCTATTACTTGGCTGAATAGTGATTCTCCTTCTCCAGTGTATACTAGTATTCTTGATAAGTAGTCTATCCAGTATGTTGTTATTGGTGATTTTCCTTTTATTACTTCGCTTGCCTTTAGCATTGCAAGTGCTAGTGATAATCCAATGTTTGAATACTCGTGTAGTATTGACGAGAATGTTCTTAGGAGGCTGGTGGGTGTTGGGTCTTGGCATGCTGATTCTATAGCTTTTGTTGTTATTAGGCTTGATAGTCCTATTAGTCCTGTTGAGTATGATATTGATGATGATAGTAGTAGAGTGTTTCGTATTATTTTCTGGAGCTTGTCAACTGTTGTTACTGATGTGCTTATTAAGTTTGATAGTTCTATTCCTGTTTTAATGTTGTTTGAAACTATTTGTGATAGGGTTCTTTCCATATCGCTTACTCGTGTTGCTCGAGCGTACTCGGCTATTGATGCGAATATTATGGGTCCGATTGCCATGAATTTCATAAATTCTTTAGCGTAAGATGATCCGGCTTTTAGCATTGATGTTAAGTCTATTACTCTGTAGCCTGCTTCTACTGCAACGTGTGATAATTGTGGCTTGCTTGATACTACTTCTATCGTGGCTTCTTGTATTATTCTTTTTATGACTACTGGGTTGATAGAAACTGGTGATTGAGCGAAGTTGATAATTGGTGTTAGTGCGGCTCTTAGTTCTGATGATGCTTTTTCTAGGGCTTTTCTTATTTGGTCGAAGAAGCTCCATGATTGTTTTACGAACATGCTGGCTTTCCAGTATCCTTGAAGTACTTCTGTCATGTATATTATGTTTCCTAGGGATTTTCCTACGTATACTATCTGTGGGTTTATGGGTATTGTTCTAATTATTGCCACTCCTGTTGATTTTATTACTTCGGGAGTGTTTATTATTATATAGTAGTTTTTAACCTGTTGTGTTGCTGTTATTATGCTCTTGTGTAGTATTGAAGCAAGGTATTGGTTGTAATTGTATATTGCTTTAATGTCGGCTTGTGTTAGGTAGTTTAATTGAGTGTAGCCCATTACCGTGTACCTGATCATGAGTGGTAGGAGTTGTCGTGCTTGCATGGCGGTGGCTACGGCGGTGAGGGCTACTAGTAGGGGGCTTCCGCTGATTTCTAGGAGGTGGTACCAGGGGATGATTTCTTGGCTTAGGGTGAAGTCGCCGAAGATGGCGCTGGTGGAGCCTAGGGTTGGTGTTGGCCATTCGAAGAGGGTGGAGATGGTGTTGCTGGCTTCGAAGATGGGGTGGGTTTTGCACTCGTAAACTATTATGTTTCCTGATGGTGCTGATTGTGTCGTGCTCCAGGCCCAGGCCCATGGGCATTCGGAGGTCATGATGGGGTAGGTTTTGGCTAGGATCTTGAGGGCTAGGGTGTCGGTTCCTAGCATGCTCGTGGTCACGGTTAGGACGTTCCTGTCGCCTTCCATTAGGGGGTGTACTCTTCGAGTGGGTAGGGTTCCCCCTGTTCCGTAGGCTGGTGTGCTGGAGTGTTTGGTGCTCCAGGTTAGTGAGCCTGGAGTAGTGCTTTTTGTAGCGTGGCTAGTGGTTTTGGTGGTGATGATGGGCCATGTCCACCCGGTGCTAGTGTTTGGGGCTACTGTAGCCTCGCTCTTTCCTGTGGTGATGACTCTTTGGGCTAGGGTGTCGGTTGAGCAAGTGGTGGTTAGTAGGGTCGTTGGTAGTGGGGTTGGCCAACCGGTTCCCGTGGTTAGGAGTGTCGTGGTGGTTCCTGAGGTTCGGATGAAGAGTTCTAGAACGTGGGGGATTGTTCTCGTGATCGTAGTGGCTTGGGTGGAAGTAGTTGGGGTTCCTCTGGCTTCTAACGTGGATAGAGTGCTGGTGAGGGAGCCTCCGGGCATTTTTGAAGTGGTGGAAGTGCCAGTCAGGATGGTACTAGTGCATGTGCCTGACTCTTGGACGCCTGCCCATCGGCACTTCTTGAACACGATTATCCTCACGCTATTCCTCCCCTAGGGTTAGGCGGGCAACCCAGCCTGAAAACCCGAAGCTCGCACCCCCGTTTCCTCCCCTAGGGTAGGGGAGGAAAATAGGCCATTCACTCACCTAAGAATGAACAAGTCACGAGCTCGAATTTCCTCCCCCACCCCAGGGGAGTAATCAAGGATGAAAATCAATCAGGTATCCTATCCGTAAATAAGTATTCTCTAACACCCCTAATTTTTGTAACAAACTCAGGACTAAATGAGAAATTATCACTGCTAGCAGGATTACCATACAATCTATACCCAAACCCGCACATTATTGGAAAACACTTAAAACCTTTTCTAGTATCGTCTATAGCGAGAGAGAAAACCTGACCACTCTGAACAAATCTAACATTTCCAATACTAAACTCTCCTAAAGATTTCATTGAAATCAACCATTCATACTCCCTTTTAGTTAGTAACGAACTCCTAGGATTAAAAGCTATTATAACAGGAGACGATTGACAGTAACTAAGATCACACTCAATATCTTTACACTTAAGTCCAAACTCAGATAAAGTTTCTTCAAACACTACATTTATAATATCCTCTATAACATCGTACTTATCCAACGTTTCATACCTTGAGTAAAAACTAACCTTTGGCTGGTTAGAAAGTTCAACCCATCCTATACAAACACCGTTTACAACAAGCTTATAGAATAGCCCAGTTAATAAGAAACCAGTAGGATGAATATGAGAAGCCGGAGGCAGATTATCAACCCTATCCACGTTGCCCAAGTCGAGTGAAAAGAACTCTGTCTTACACATTCCAAAACCCAATGGGGAATAACCCCCATGGTAACCACTATAATAGACGGTACCGGTTTTTATATTCAGGATAACGAAGGCAACGAGTATAAGTTCAACGACGTGAAAAACGTTAACCCCGACTGGCAAATAGCTACTTTTAACTCTATATATAAAATATGCACTAAGTACATTCCAGAGTACTGCAAACAGTACAATGTACTAATACAAGACATGCCATGGGTGAAAATATGCAGGTACGCTGGCGACTACCAAGGTCTAACTTCAGACGTTTATACCAACTGGAAAAACGACCTAGAATCAAAAGGATACCAAAAACTATACGATGAGAACGACGTTTCAATATACTACAATAACGATGAGGTAAGGATAATAAGCAGAAACCACAAAGTCAGAGATAGGTACTTCGCCGTCGTAGACTTATCAGTAAAACCTACTCCTGATAATGGATACACAATAGGAAAAGTAGCCACGCTACACTGGCCAGAAACTACTTCTACAATTAAAATAGAGGATAACGAGATAATAATAAACATAGAGAACGATCAAATTACACAAAAGCTAAGTAACAGTTACACTAATACTCAACCATCTTCTCAACAAGTTGACATAACTGCTAAACAGGGAGAACTAAACATATCTAGCAAAGACGAGTTAATATCAGTAATAGAACTAATGCTATCATCATCAGGATGGTCAAACGGTGGGCTAGCATTCCCACCATGCTCAAGCCTAATATACACTGACAAACCAAGCCTATCATTAAAGTCAACATTCGGATTTGACTATTATGGTAGTAACGAAATAACAGCTGGTATAAGCACTGATTATGGTTGCGTTATAGTACACAACACTCACGGTGGTGAAGATAGGTATGGACTGTCCATAGGACCAGAATCAAAGTACGCTGGATCCCCTGTAGGATGCTCATTCCCAGGCCTAGCAAGAGACGATGTCATAGACTGGAGGTACGGAATTCTATACACTATAACCGATTATCTAACCACTAAATTCCTCGGCTTCTCACTATCCTACACTATCCCCCTAGAACGACTAGCAACGTACGGTGCATGCATAGTACCAGTGGGAATACCGGGGTGATCACATGAAGACACTGGAAGACAAGAAGAGCTTCGAGATAACCATTCCAGGTAGCAGGCCTGACAAGGGATCAAAGAAACTATCCGAGTACGACGATCGACTACCCAACATAACCGCATGGAAACACCAGGAAGAAACCGCAGAAAAATTCGCTCAGGGCTACAACATTGTCCTAAGTTCTGGACTAGCCTCAGGAAAAACAGAAGCAGCCCTAGCAGCCCTATCCAACGCTAACTCTTACCCAGCCCTATTCATCTACCCAACTAGAGCCCTAGCAGCCGACCAACACGAGAGATTCAAGAAATACGGTTACAAGACCACCATAGCCGATTCTGACCACAGTTACTGGAGAAAAAGAAACCCCGGCTACTTCGAAATAGTACTTTCAAACCCAGAATTCATATGGCAACATGTAAAACATGACTACTCATTCAGCGAATGGATAGACAGTTTCAAAGCAATAGTTATAGACGAGATACACATGTACAACTCAAGAGAATTATGCAAGCTACTTGGTATAATAAGAACAGTATCAGACAGGGTAATATGCCTATCAGCAACCATTGGTAACATAAATGAAGTATGCCAAGAAATAACCAAAGCAACAGGAACAAAAACAGTCCCAGTACTTGGCGAATCAATGAGGTCAAAACGAACTTACATAGGGTACAAAAACGCCGACTGGGATGACATAATAGATATTGTAGAAATGATAAAAAACGATAATAGAAAAGCAATAATATTCTTCCCAACTAGGAACACTGCCGAGAGATTTTATATTAAACTAATTAACGAGATCGATTACGAGGCCTATTTACACCACGGTGCATTACCTAGGAAAGAAAGAAAGCAAGCCGAACGCGGTTTTAAAGAATCAGAGTCATCTATAATGGTTACGGTCAAAACACTACAACAGGGAATAGACATAGGAGAAGTAGATACTATAATTCACACTCACTTACCACCAAGAGTATCAGACTTCCACCAAAGAGACGGTAGAGCAGGCAGAAGAAAAGGAATAGAAGCACTATCAGTCGTACTAGGAACAGACAAGTGGTCAAACTGGATAGTTAAAGACAAAAAACGATTCGAGGAATACTACCTAAAAGCAGAACCCGAAAAACTACTACTATCAGCACACTCAAGCTTATCAAAACCCATTAAAGAAAATACCTCAAAAGGATTTTACTCTGGAGAAACATTCAAGTTAATATACAATAAAAAAGAGATAATGAGAATAGACATATTAGACATTCCATACAAGTTCTCGCCAGGATGCATACTAATGTCAGGAATGAGTGTACTATTAATAACTGGAATAGATATGAAAAACAAACTAATATTCGCTAGAAGAGACCCAATAATAGAAAAAGAAGTACTATCAAACAAACTATGGTTCCAACCAATTATAAGCACAAAACTACCAGAAATTAACGATGAGAACACCCTAACTATTGGCGAAATAATCATAAAAAACCAAGGAGTAATACTAAAAGACCTGGAAAAAAACGAGCCCGTACAAAAGTTCAAAACCAACATCAAAATAAGCGGAACAGCCCTAATGTACCTACACAAGCCAGATTACGGAACACTAGAAGAATGGAAAACCGCAGCCCACGCCATCCACATTATAGTACGAAAAGCCGGTTACCCAATAGACTCATTCAGACACACTGTAACCCCACAAGGCATACTATTCTACGACATGCCACCATCAGGAATGCACATGGTCTTTAGAGACCCAAAACTAATCGATATCACCACCAAAACCCTAGAAAAACTAGACATTCCAGAACACATTCCAATATGCCCACACCGAACATCCACCGAAGAAATAGACATGGAATCAGTAAAATACATAGTAGAAGACATAATACACGAAATATGCCTACAAGCACAACTATTCGACGAAACCCTAATCAGCAACGCAAACGCTAGAATACAAATAGAGAAATCAGATGAGCAAAAAACATTGGAAGAAACAGTTAAAACAACCGAAAAAGACCAAATAAACATTGGTAGCGCAATAAATAACGTAAATGAAATAGTTAAAGAAATAAACTCAATGTTCCCAGAGCAAAAAATAGAAGAACAAATAGATAATACATTCGAAAAAATAAAGAAAAAAATCGACAGAATACTATAGAATA
>JAADCY010000148.1 GCA_013154205.1 Thermoproteota archaeon
GGCCACATATGACCGTATTCGACAACATAGCCTATGGCCTCAGGATCAAGAAGCTGCCCCCAGAGGAGATACGTAGAAGGGTCAAATGGGCACTAGAACTAGTGAAGCTGGAAGGCCTCGAGAACAGGTACCCACTACAGCTCTCGGGTGGACAGCAGCAGAGAGTAGCATTAGCAAGAGCACTCGTTGTCGAACCAAGAGTATTATTACTTGACGAGCCACTATCAAACCTAGACGCTAAGCTGAGGATCGAAATGAGAGAAGAGATCAAGAAGCTACAGAGAAAGCTCGGAATAACAACAGTATATGTAACACACGACCAGCTAGAAGCAATGAGCATCAGCGACAGAATAGCAGTTATGAACAAAGGCAAAGTACTCCAGTACGGGCCGCCACGCCAGGTATACTTCCGCCCGACAAGCCTGTTCGTCGCCGACTTCCTCGGACGCAGCAACATCCTCTACGGTAAGGCTGGGAAACACCATGACGGCTACATCGATGTATACATACCCGACCTAGACGCAACGCTGACAGGTGTCCCTGTTAAAGAGATAACTAGTAGTAATGTAGCCGTAGTGATAAGGCCTGAGATAGCTAGGCTTGTGGAGAAGAACCAGCAGGTAGAGAATAAGCTAACAGGCAAAATAGACCTGGCAATGTTCCTAGGCGACAAGGTAGAGCTAAGAGTTGGTGTGGGCAAGTCAAGCCTAATAATATATATGAGTAATCTCTACGAGCCTACACTAGGCTCGGAGATAACGTTCTATCTTCCGAAAGACAGTCTGATCGTATTGCCGGCTGAGAAGCCCTTGAGAGAAGAGCAGTAGACATAATTGATAAACAGGTTTTATCCTCACGGGTTTTTCACTCCTTTTCTCCCATAATACATTGATAAGTTTGTGTTAAAAATTATGGATGTATTGTTTTAAAGATATTAACCCAATCCTTAAATCGTACTCCTGAACATTTATTCTTCGGATGAGGTGCCTCCTCGCGCCCGACCGTTAGCGCGGGGATGAGGAGACGGGTGAGCTTTCCGATCAAATCCATACATGTAAATAGGTAGTTTATTACATAGATTCTATTTTCCCACTGACTTTTCTCTATAACATTGATATAATATGCTGGGTTCAGCCTACGTATCTCTCTATATGTTTTCAGGGGGATAATGTAATATATCACTCTTTCTTATAATCAGATTTTCGGGGGATAAAAGTGGGAGACTGGAAGAACAGCATCGTGATAAACGGCAGAACAAGGATTGTCTACGAATACGTCTACGAGACGCCGAACAGGATCTCAATACTATACCATAACAGGATAAGCGGTAACTGGAGACGTTACGTCCTTGAACTACACGACGGCATCATACACGCTGAGGATCTTGAAGAAGCACTAGAGCTCTCAAAATACCTCTACAAAATAGTCTCAGAGAGAGCATCGATACCAAACCTACCAGTATACGCCCTCCTCATAACGCTCTCGAGGAGGATAAAGGGGCTGGCCTTCAACTGCAAATCACGTAAAGAGCTCTGCCCACTAAGGATCTACAGGTTTGAGCGAGACGGTATACGTAGAGAGCTAAGCGTCTCCAGCATGATAGAGCAGATGTACAGGATATCGAGGAAATACGGATTAACAATAGTTTTGAGGACAAGGCATAGACCAGTAGTTACTTCCGCCGCGATCTAAGGATCTCGCCGCCTATAGTCTCCAAATAACCAAATATCTTTCCTCTCTTCTTTATTTTCATACAAGGCCTGTAATCATGTATTTCCCTGCATCTCTCCATTAACTCGCTTAGAAATACTGATACATTACTATGTATTCTCTCGAGAACATCTATATTCAAGCCGTTCTTGATAGATTTCTCAAGTATTGTCTCTACGAGTCCGGCTAGACTAGACAACAAGTCTTCGTCGACCAGATACGAGTGCGGAGCTAGCTCTACGAAACCCGTGAGGGATTCACTCGCCGCGTACGGATCAACATCTATTTTTTCAAGGATGAGTCTCAGAAGCTCGGAGAGTTCTTTGGGCGGATAACCCAGTATGGCTGAATATATCATGGTTTTGTACTTCTCGGCCGCATCTACTCCTCTATACTTATACGATAATATGTCGAGAACTATCTTTGACGCATCATCATATCTTCCGAGTAGCCCTAATAGCTCAATGATTAACGCTAATCCATAAAGCTTCCAAGGCTCTTGATCGAGTTTCTCCACTTCTAATTCTGCTTTTCTCACCATTTTCTCGATGAGCTGTGGCTCCCTCTCTAGCTCGGCTATCAATTTATCAACTAGGTTTTGATCACCTGTTCTAAATACTTCTCTGAGTGATTCATAGAGTAATCTAAGGTCACCTATTCGGATCGCATCTAATGTTTTACCGATGATGTCTTGTGTACTCGTAGTTCATCCCTCCAAGGTCACTAGTGTTTCTCAGTACATGCTCGTAGGTCTATATTATACGATATTGAAGCTTTTGTTGAATCCGTTTTTATCCATCCATAGAGATAGACCTTATAGTTGCCATAGTCGTTCGGATTAGTTATATTGATATAAGCAACTGTTGTCCTGTTATGGAGTATTCCGTAGCTGAACTGTTCTCCTGTCTGGCTGTTAACGAGTACTAGTTCCATCGTGTAATCCGATATACCGGTAGTGCTCACGTTTATTATTAGGACGAATTTCTTGTAGGGCTGTATCAGGGTTAAGCCGTTAATAAAGTATCCGGGATACTTGAGAGCACCTGTTAATCCGTAAAGGTTTGTCCCGTTGTAGAGTTTGAGGCCTGCATCACAGAATACGTAGTACTTGTTTTCTTCGAGATTATTGAAGGTCAGCGTGTCTGATAGGTACATGAGGTGCTTAGAGCTACTCATGGCTTTCTCGAGGTCTGGCTGGAATATCTTCTTTATAGCCTTGTTTAGGGGTAGGTGTGTCGTGGTTGTTGTCCTAGCTATTGTTTCACCGTACTTCCTGCCCATATAGAAGGATGCGGCTGCAACCCCTATCATGACTAGGGAGAACACGATTATTATGCCGATGATCCTCTTGTCCATCCCGGTCACCGTGGCTCTAACAATTCTATGAATGAATAGGGCCGGTTATAATGGTTAATTCTGTACAATTTGTTTGAACACATTAATTTCGAGAAATACTCATTTGATCGTGGAAAAGCCTTTATTTATTCTGGCCGAGAAAAGACATTCTAAGCACTATTATTCCCAGTGGTAGTGATTGAAAGCTCTAGCCCGATCTAGTTTGGCTATAATCATCATAGCCATTATTATCATCGCTGGCCTCGCAGTCTACTTCGCGTCAACACAGCATGGAGCCACCACAACTACAACGACCACTACGCAGGCCCCATCACCAACAACTACGACACAGTAGCAGACATCATAAACCTTATCTCCTCAACACTCATATCAATGGTGCCGATCCTACTGGCGAGCGTGGGCGAAATAATAACAGAGAAGAACGGAGTCGTAAACATAGGGTTAGAAGGAATATTCATAATATCATCGTTCGCAGCAACAGTTGTCGCATACTATACAAACGACCCGCTCCTAGCCCTCTTCATAGGTATGCTAGTGGGTTCACTATCAGGCCTCCTACACGGAGTCATAAGCGCTTATCTTAACGGCGACCAGATAATCGCTGGTGTAGGTTTCAATAGCTTCGCCTACGGATTAGCGTTGATGATAATGGTCGCGTTATGGCAGAGCTACG
>JAADCY010000218.1 GCA_013154205.1 Thermoproteota archaeon
GAAACATGGATATCTTTTGAAGTCCAGAGATGGAAGACTATTAGTTAATAAATCAATTTATTCGGAGAAACTAGATAGTGTATTAAAAAGAGAAGTGACTCTTCAAGATCTCTTTAAATATCTTAGAGAAGTTCCCAGTATGTTATGGCCGAAAGTTGTAGATCAAAACATCATATCGAATATGAACATCAATAAATTATTGAAATTCGCTGATTTATTCTATGGTTACAATGCGCGTTTGGATAAAGAAATAATTGCAGAGCTTAGGAGAAGAATTAATGATAGGAAGATATCATCGCCGAGCACATGGAAGAAGATAGGACAGATCGCTGAGAAAACCAGGTTCGCTTCTACAAATTATCTCGGACCATATACTCTCAGGTATCTGAAAACTACTAAAACTACTAGAGGTATTAAGATCGATAAAGTAGTCAAAGATATTCAAAAACTACCGATACATGAGCGTTTCCGGGTAATTTCTAAAATATATAAAAATACAGCATTAGAGAACGTTCTCAACCACCTAGATCTACTAACTTTGTCATGTATTAGTAATCCAGGGAAAATAGGTAATTCATCCATACGTAGCAGGGCTTTGCTAGGAAAAGCTCTTGCAGCATATCTTGACTATCTTTTAACAGGTAATTCTGCATATATCGATTATTCCTTTATGTTTTTGAACAAAATAGATCCCCAAGCTTTATCACCGAAACTAAGACCGATCTACGAGTCATTGTTAAGGCAAGACAAAAAAGCTATCATAAGAATGCTCTCTATTAGTGTTCCGGAAGCAATAGAGTATATCGGGTATAGGGTTTTTGATCTAATCAGAACGGAGAGACAGATTAATCGTGATATCCTAAAGAGAGCTGTAGTTTTAAGTAAGAAAATACTTGCAAGGATTGTACGTGGAAATACAAGGTCTAAATTATTGGTTGAAACATTGTATAGAGGGAGGCCGAACATTAGAAAGACGCTCTATAATTTCCTTAGGTATAATTATAAGATAATCAGAAAAGACTGGAAGAAAACACCTCGTATAATAGCGTTGATCGATATCAGTGGTTCGATGCTGAAATACTCCATCTGGGCAATACTGTCTTTGGGCACAGTGTTTCCATTGCTTAAGCATTGTATATTGTTCTCGGATAAGGTGAAAGTATATAATCTCAGGTCTGTATCGCATAGTTCCTTAATGAATAGGTTTTTGAGCCATGCTTTCCTCGAGGGGTTTAAGGGATATACCAACATAGCTCTAGCTGTGGAGCAGGCTCTAGAAGTATCCAGGCCTGGAGATGATATAGTTCTATTCACGGATTTAGAGCAGACTGTTAGTTATAAAGATCCTGTTGAGGCAATAATGCGTGTTAATAGTATGGGGAGAAGAATATTGGTTTTTGTGCCACCGTTTCATAGAGAAGATATTGCCTCCGAGCTGGTGTCGCGCGGTGTAGATGTGACACAGGTAGCGTCTCCTGAAGAACTACCTAAAATACTTGGGAGAAAACTAAACCTTAAAATACGGGATAAACTTATCCATGTTAGAGGTTAAGAGTACAATATAAATAGCGAGATACAATGTCTATGCTTACCAGAGGTGAATAATTTGGCGATAGAGATAGAGATACCGCCGGAGTGGAAGAAGTTCAGATACAGGGGTAAGACTCTCGAGGAACTATTGAATATGCCGCTGGACGAACTGATAGAGTTGTTCCCGGCTAGACAGAGACGTAGCTTGAAACGAGGCCTTACAAAGGCACAGGTAAAACTGTTGGCCAAAATAAGGAAAGTGCGTGCTAAGAAGCTTTCTGGTAAGAAAGCAATTATAAAGACACATGTCAGAGATATGATCATTCTGCCCGAAATGGTTGGTCTAACCATTGCAGTATATAATGGTAAGGAGTTCATCCCTGTTAGAATAATGCCCGAAATGATAGGGCATTATCTAGGCGAATTCAGCCCAACTACAAAGAGAGTAGCACACGGTGAGCCCGGTCTAAAAGCGACGAGGAGCAGTATGTATGTATCGCTCAAGTAAGGGGTGAACATGTATGCCTACATGGCACTACTCCTACAAAGTAAGAGATGAATCAGATGTAGCAAAAGCAGTACAGTTTGATGTTCCTGTATCCATAAAGGTTATGAGAGAAGTCGTAGCTGTCTTAAGAGGTATGAAACTTAGCGAGGCAAAAGAATTCCTTAAGCGTGTGATCGAAAAGAAAGAAGCAGTCCCCCTTAAGAGATACAAGGGTAAACAAGCACATAGAAGAGGACTAGCTGATAAGTGGAAATGGCCTATTGGAAGATACCCTGTAAAAGCGGCACGCTATCTGTTAAAACTTTTAGATAATGTTGAAGCAAATGCCGAGAATAAAGGACTGAACAAGGATAACCTTGTAATAGTACATATAGCTGCTCATAAGGGTATAACGCTTAAAAGATACATGCCTCGTGCTTTTGGGCGAGCAACACCAAAGTATCAGAGAACATCACATGTAGAAGTTATCGTTAAGGAGGTAGGTAAGAAGTGACTGGCCCACGTGTAAAGTCTTATTTCATAGATTATAGCATGAAGCGTGTAATGCTTGATGAGTTTCTCGCCAATTACTTCAAGGACGCTGGCTACGCTGGTGTTGAGCTCTACAAGACCCCTACAGGCTATAGAGTAGTAATATATGCTGAGTACCCGGGAAGGATCATTGGTAGGAGAGGAAGCGTAATACGGAAACTAACAACAGTATTCCAGACTAGGTTCGGCCTCGAAAACACCGATATCACCGTATCATCTGTACCCGATCCTGACCTTAACGCCCGTGTAGTCGCTTTTAGAATAGTTCGTGCTCTCGAAAAAGAAATACCGTATCGTAGAGTCGCACTTGCCATGCTGAGAAGGATAATGGAGGCTGGCGCTATTGGTGCAGAGATAATAATCAGTGGTAAACTAAGAAGCGAGAGAGCACGCTACGAGAAATTAAAGGCTGGCAAGATCTATAAGGCAGGAGAAGTCGTCGAATACATGGTTGACAGAGCAATTGGAAAAGCACTACTAAAACGTGGTGTTTATGGAATAGAGGTAGTAATAGTTAGGCCTAACGTAAGACCACCTGACCATATTGAAATAAAGAGTGTAAAGCCGGAAGAACTAGAGTCATTGAAGCCTCAAGTAGAAGAGGAAACCGCTTCTGGGGGTGAAGAAGTAAATGAAGCCTGACGAAATAAGGAAGATGAGCCCCGAAGAAAGACTACGTAGACTAAATGAGCTCAGACTTGAATTAATAAAGCTAAGACTACAATCAAAAGTAGGAACACTAACCAATACTTCTCGTATCAGAAATATCAGGAAGGATATTGCCCGCATACTAACAATAATGCGTGAGGAAGAACTCGGGATCAAGAGATAACGAGTAATTATTGTTCGAAGTTTTTAGAGATGAAGGTCACAAGAAAAAACATCTATTTTCACGAACTAATTGGTTTGAAAATAACAGTTCTTGATTATCCAGATCCAGGTATTGCTGGAGTATCAGGTAGAATTATCGATGAAACACGTAAGACACTATTGATAGAAACATCTAAAAAACGCATAATACGTTTACTTAAACAAAAGGGAGTATTCGAGATAACTCTCCCGACGGGAGAGAAAGTAATAATTAGGGGGTCTCAGATTTTAGCTAGACCGGAAGATAGGTTAAAGAATATGATTAAGTAGGTGGGGAAGAAGA
>JAADCY010000190.1 GCA_013154205.1 Thermoproteota archaeon
CCGCTATAGGGGACGCTATAGGCTACGCAATCTCATGTGCACGTGCCTCGAGCCTACCAAGCGTAGCTATAATTATTACTGATGGTGCAAACAACTACGGGCCAAACCCTATCCAGTCATATATCTACGCGAATAAGTCGCGTCTGCCAGTACTATTTATCAGGATTGATGACGATCCTAGGGCTAACCCGTTGTTTGCAGAACTCGCTAGGCATGGAGCATATATTGTTTCTGCTATCAATGATTATTCTATAAATTGGCTCAAACCGGTCATTATCAATGCTGTACAGCATATGAAATACTTGGCACTTATAGAATCAGGTAAAAACTATGTACTGATCAAGAGAACATCTAGTCTCCCATCGACTGCTTTAGGCTTAGTAGGCCTTATAGCAATTATTATTTCACGGATCCATTGGTGAGCATTATGATAGGGTTTGAGAGACCATTATTGGTTTTAGTGGCAATAGCGATAGCGATCGCTTACTTCGTCATAGCAATTCTTAAGGGGGAGAAACTATATCATAAACGCAACAAATTCTACAATCCATTAATAAAACATGTTTCATCACAGAGGATACCCTGGAACAAAGTCCTAGTAGAGCATGTGTTTACAGCTCTAGCGTTATTCCTCATAGTCGTTGCTCTTGCAGGGCCATATGTTGTAGTTACTAGCTACAAGACCGTTAATTTGGTCTCACAGGCAAATCTTAAGATCAAGGCAAAGCCAGCTGTTGTATTGATAATCGATACTTCTGGAAGCATGCAGGGAGTGAAGATCGCGGAGGCTAAGGAAGCCCTAATCAGGTTCGTCAAGATAATAGATGGTAAGGCCGATATAGGCCTCATATCCTTTGCGTCAACAGTTAAAACGGCTATTCCTCCGACGAGCAATACGAGCCTTATCATATCGGAGATAAGGAAGCTACAGGCTAGTGGTGGCACGATGTATCAATACCCATTAATAACTGCTCTTGACTGGCTCAAGACATACAGGTATTTCAACATCTCTGCATATGTTGTCTTCGCATCCGATGGTCTCCCGGCAGATCTACAGATCGCTATGGATAAGGTTAAACAGTATGCTAAGCTACACATACCAATATATACAATATTTATTGGATCATCGAGTAAGGGGTACCATGCCTTAGAAGAAATAGCCAAGACTACTGGCGGGAAGTGCTTTCAAGCAACAAATGCTGCACAAATACTGGACAAGTATATCAAGGCCGCCGAGGAAGTTAAGTCGAATATTATCCGTTCAGTCAGGGTAACAGTCACCGAGAAGGTGAAATTTAGACACAAATATCTTCTGGAGCCGTATATCTACAGTGGAGCACTAATTGCTTACATCTTAGCGGTAATCATAGCATATATGACGAGAAAGATCACTTACTAGTCCTCGCTCCCCTTCTCGATAATAATCTAAACATGTCCTTGACGGACTCGGGATCACGCCTATAGTCTATCATGATCAACGCGATGCCGATAGCTGCGATCAACAATGCTCTCGACATGATGAAAGCATTAACGATGAGATAACCATGTATACTTAGCCATAAGGGGTCGAAGTAATCAGATCTTATATAGTCTAATAAGACGTTGACGGTATCAGTTGCAGACCATATCCCGTTAAGAGATTCTTCGATAGCATCTCCTACTGTTGTAAGATTGCTGCTAGGCGTCATAATGTGGAAGTTACTTATAGGCTCATCTCTCCGCACGACATAAACTAGTACTATGTAGACATACTTGTAGCCGCTCACTTGTTTCTCATTAAGGCGAATCGATATATGGGTTGGTATAGTGGCTTTTTCATTGATTATTATATTGCTCTTTATCGTCTGGAGAAACCTGGCCATCATCGTAGAACTCACTGCTCCCCTCATTTTTGGTACAGGCATATATGTTCCGATAACCATGTACTCTACAATGATAGGTGTGTTACGCATCCGCGGTGTCCCATCTATTACCGCCTCCACCATGTATGGTTGTTCCTTATAGCTGTACATCATGGATCTTATATCGTGTGATATGAGTACGAAATATGTCTTATCACCTATGTTAGCGACCAATGCAGATATAGGATATAGTCCTTGCTGTGAAAACAGAGATACTGATGGTTTCTGAAGCGTCGCCACCGTAATTGTCGCTATGCCTATGATCGCGAGGATAACAAGTATAAGGCCAATATACCTTAGCATTAGATCTCAATCCTCCTCCAAACCACATTACTAATGAGAATTAGGACTACGTCTAATACTACAAGTACGATAATGGATTCGATCACAGGATTTAGCCCAAACACGCCTATATTATTGTATGACGTCATACCAGTGTAGAATAACTGGTTGCAGAATAACATTACGAAGTATGTGATGTACTCGGCAGAGTCCGGTGCGAGTATAGATAATATAATGCCTACTAAGAACGGGATTATGACCATTAACAGGAATACTGATAATACGGCCAATGATCTCTTCTTGGTCAGCGCCCCTACAGTCATAGCTGTAGCTCCATAATAGGTGATCTGGAGAGCTCCTACAACAATTAAGCTTCCCATCGGGACGCTGAGACCATAATTGCTTGGTATGATAAAGAATATTCTTGGATTAATGATGAATGCTGGAATGCAATATATTAGTACAAATACTAATGTCTGGAAAGCTATTCCTCCGAGAAGCCATGCCTCATAGTATTCTTCCCTCGTCAGACCAGTCGCTAGATAAACCTGTATCGTTCCCTTAGAGACCTCGTCTATCGGCTCGGTTGCTAGAGCGCTCACCATAGCGGCATATATGAGGAAAACAAATGGTAGCATTGAGATAGCCAGTCCTGGCGAAGTATAGAAGGCGTATGATACTATGACTGCAAATATGACTGTGAAAATATAGAGTAATCGGGCCTGCAAGCCCATTATGTAGTCAATATGGTGAAAGACCCTCCTAATTGATCCCTGCAAGCTTCTCATAGAGCTCACCCAGCTCACTAGATACTAGTTCGAGGGAAGCCTCCTTCTCCCCAATAGCTTCCTCAAGATATAGCTTTATTTCCTCGACACCTTCACCAGTAGCTTTGACCAGGAGGCCATCTCTAATGATCTCTACTGCTTTGATCTTTTCAAGCATTATCAGTTTTGAAGCTAGTTTCCTAGGCTCATCAGCCCTTATCCTAAATGTTGCCGTTACCCTGTAGCGCGCCACTATACTGCCTAGATCACCGCTCTCGATCACCTGGCCTCTATTGATAAATACAATATAGTTTGCAACCTGTTGTAGCTCTGGAAGAATGTGCGTAGCTATTATGACCGTTACCCCTAGGTCTCGCATAAGGTCTTTTATGAGCTCGATTATCTCTTTACGAGACAGAGGATCTAAATTAGCTGTAGGCTCATCAAGTAATAATATCTCGGGATCACCGAGAAGTGCGAGTGCGAGGCCGAGCCTTTGAAGGTATCCTCGTGAAAGGGATTTAACATTGAAGTCTAGATACCTTGTTATACCTGTAAGCTTTGCGATCCTCTCGATATCGCGGCTTGGAACATTCCTAAGTCTAGCCACATGCCTGATCAGTACTCGAAGCTTCACGTGGGGATAAACAGGCTTCTCAGGCAAATACCCTATCCTAGAACGTACTTCGTTCTCATGCTTTACCGGGTCGAACCCGAATACACGGACATTTCCAGCTGTAGGCTTTATGAAGCCGAGTATT
>JAADCY010000078.1 GCA_013154205.1 Thermoproteota archaeon
ATTATATTCCCGGAAGCCCCATGGTGTATGATTATGTCGGATAAGATCTACATTGTAGGAGTCGGTATGACCAAGATAGGGCGATGGTATGGCCGCAGCGCTAAAGACCTATTCTACGAGGCGATAACCAAGGCGATCGAAGACGCAGGCGGTGTGAAACCCCAAGCACTAGTAGTCGGCAATATGACTTCCAGCGTCCTAATGGAGCAGGACAGTCTGGCCGCGCTCCTAGCAGATCATTCTGGTCTAAGAGGAATACCGGCCTTCAAAGTCGAAGCCGCCTGTGGAAGCGGTGGTGCTGCATTCTATGCTGGATATAGTCTTGTCAAGAGTGGCCTCGCAGACATAGTAGCGGTTGGAGGCGTTGAGAAACTAACAGAGGGTATATCGAGCGAAGCGACAAAGGCCCTAGCACAGGCGGCGGATGCCGAGTACGAGGTGTTCTACGGTGTAAGCTTCACAGGTCTAAATGCATTGGTTGCAAGGCACTATATGACTAAGTACGGTTACAGCAGAGAAGACATGGCTTACTGGCCTCTCCGAATGCATGAATACGCTGCTAGCAACCCGTACGCCCAGCTCCCCAAGAAGACAACGTTCGAAGCGATCCTGAAGAGCCCTGTGGTCGCTGAACCCCTGCATCTCTTCGATTGTTCACCAATTGGTGACGGAGCGGCAGCAGTGATACTTGTGAGGGGTGAGGAGAGAGCCCGTGAGATATCAAAGAAGATCGGGAGGGATGTTCTAGTAGAGGTCAAAGGCGTAGCACTAGCCACTGACAGTGTAGATCTTGGTAGTAGAACCGAGCTACTCACACTTACAAGCACCGTAAAAGCCAGCAGAGAAGCATACAAAATGGCGGGAATAACGGTCAAAGACATAGATTATCTCGAAGTACACGACGCATTCCACATAACAGGCTTCCTAGCCCTCGAAGACATGGGGTTCGCTGGCAAGGGAGAAGCACCGAAACTCTGGAAAGAGGGAAGATTCGCGAAAGGCGATAAACCCGAAGTAAATCTGAGCGGAGGACTAAAAGCGAGGGGGCACCCGGTAGGAGCAACCGGGATCTACCAGATAGCCGAGTGTACCCTCCAGCTACGCGGAGAATTCCCCGGCGTAAAAGCTTCTGATCCAAGCATAGCTGTAGCACAGAATATAGGCGGTATAGCAACGTACTCGGCTGTAACAGTGCTTGGACGCACTCGTTAGCAGGGAATAATTGTTTTTACCCATAACAATATAACTATATTATTCAATGACCCGTTAGGTATGCTAAACATTTTACTGACTAACTCATATCTTGTTCAGCAGGTGTATCGTCTTGGGAGAAAAAACAATAAAAGATCTCCTTGAAGAAGTGGAAGAACTACGGAAAAAATCAATGCTCGGCGGCGGGGAACAGAGGATAGAGGCTCAGCGTAAGAAGGGTAAGCTCTGGGTATGGGATAGGATAAATAGGCTTCTCGACCCAGATACTTTTCACCCTCTCCAATGGATGAGAATTACAAGATCAACATACTTCGGTCTCGACAAGAAGAAATATCTGGGCGACGGCGTCGTAGTCGGCTATGGAAAAATCGATGGAAGACCTGTGTTCATATACGCGCAGGACTTCACAGTAATGGGTGGAAGCATAGGAGAAGCACATGCAGATAAGATAGTATCGGTTATAGAGAAAGCGATAGAGGTAGGAGCCCCAGTTATAGGAATTTATGATTCTGGAGGCGCTAGGATACAAGAAGGAGTAGCGTCCCTCCATGGATGTGGCAGAATATTCGCCGCAAACGTTAAGGCCAGCGGAGTTATACCACAGATAAGCCTCATAATGGGCCCCTGCGCAGGTGCCGCCGCATATAGCCCTGCCTTAACAGATTTCGTAGTCATGGTCAAGAAGAGCTTCATGTTCATTACGGGCCCCGAAGTAGTCAAGGCAGCCACAGGTATAGAGACAACTTTCGAAGAACTAGGAGGAGCAGACATACACGCCTCCGAATCAGGAGTGGCACACTTCATTACAGAAGACGAGGATACAGCTTTCCAGCTTGTCCGAGAACTACTGTCGTATCTGCCGAGTAGTTTCGACGAGGATCCCCCGAGGATAAAGACGGATGACCCTGTTGATAGGAAGTCCGAGGATCTAAGGGATATAGTGCCGCTCGATCCTTCAAAGCCCTTCGATATGCATGATATAATCTATAGGGTTCTGGACGACGGTAGATTCCTTGAGGTTCACCAGAACTATGCTAAGTCAGCAATAGTCGGGTTCGGTAGAATAGGCGGCTATAGCGTAGGCGTGGTCGCGAACAATCCTGCTGTGAATGCTGGTGTAATAGATATCGATGCAAGCCTAAAGATAGCTCGTTTCGTGAGATTCTGTGACAGCTTCAATATACCGATAATAACGTTTGTAGATACACCGGGATTCATGCCTGGCTTGGACCAGGAGCACGGCGGAATAATAAAGCATGGAGCCAAGATCCTCTATGCATACGCTGAGTCGACTGTTCCGAAGATAACCATTATTGTTAGGAAGGCCTATGGCGGTGCATACATTGCTATGGGGAGCAAGAGCCTAGGTGCGGATATATCGTATGCATGGCCGACCGCAGAGATAGCTGTGATGGGGCCTGAAGGCGCTGTACGAATACTATACAGGAAAGAAGCGGCGCAGAAAGAAGATCCTAATGCTTATCTCCGCGAGAAACTTGTAGAATATAGGAAGATATTCGCCAACCCATACAGAGCGGCAGAGCTTGGCTACGTCGACGATATAATAGACCCGGCTGAAACCAGGTACAAGATCTACGTCGCACTAGACATGTTGAAAGAGAAGAAGGAGGAAATGATGCATATATTGCCAAGGAAGCACGGCAACATGCCTCTCTAACAATAATCAATCATAAAGAGGGTTATCCCCGGTTATTTCTTCTCTTTCTCAGCTTCAAACGGCTTAATACGGATAAGGAGGGTATTCTTAGTCACTGCTTTCCCTGGCTCCACCCTCACCTCTTCAACAACACCGTCCACATCGCTCCTGATCATGGTAACCATCTTCATGGACTCGATGAGGGCGACCACGTCGCCAGCAGTGACTTTATCGCCGGGCTTAACCTTGATATCTATTACTTTCCCGCTGAGCGGAGCCCTGATCTCTCCTGGACGCGCAACTACTTTACCAGTGGCTTTACCCGTGCCAGAAGCACCCGCGAGCGGTATTAGCTCCACGATCTTATTGACAAGCGCGTTCTCATCATTGATGAATATCCCCGCCTCGCTGGCTTTCACCTTATATGTTTCGCCGTTTATCTCGACAATTATCGTGTCGTCATCTATTTTCTTCCTGAAAACAATCTCCAGCTCTTCATTATCCCCAATAAGCCTGACAGCAACCCTATTCTTATCCAGGTCTTTGACCTCGACATCGACTATGTCTCCGCTGAACGTCTCGACACGGTATCGTCTCGGCATCTAGTGGCCCCTCACTACACATGTTAGCCATTAACAATTATTATTCCACCTATATTAAATCCTGTCAAACAAACAATGATACGGGTCAATAAATGAAGGAATGGTGCGAGAATTGGCGAAGCTAGTACTTGAAAAAGAAATGATCTATGCGCTGATAGAGGCTGTAAGGCTCTCCGAGGAGATTAAGCCTAGCCAGGACGCTAAGCGCAGAGCTTTCAGGAAATACGGCATACTTGGTGGTAAGCGTGATCCCCTCGTCACGGCTATTTTCTACGGTATCATGAAGCATCTCGGAGTACTGGATAGGATGATCGAAGACATAATAGGTATCGAACCACTAGTACTTGATCCTTGGCTGAGGGCGGCATTACGTACAGTGCTCGAAATAATGGTTTTCAGAGATCCATCCAATAAGACGGTAAAGCTTTTCGATAAACCAGTAGCAGAGCTATTATCAACGAAAACACATCCATATACGGGAATGTATTATCACAGGCTGTTTCAGTCTAGATTGAAAAGCTATAAGTATAATCCTACATCGAGGGAGGCGGTTATAGAGTATAAATATTTCCTTCCATCATGGTATGTGGATAAGATCAGGGAAATACTTGGCGACGAGGCTGATCAGCTGTTCAAGAGTTTCGATAACCCCCTACCGATAAGTATACGGGTAAACACGTTAAAGGCAAGCGTCGAAGAAGTAATGGAGATCCTAAGAAAAGATGGGAAGAACCCAGTATTGTCGAAAATAGTTCCTACAGTAATAAAGTTCCAAGGACCATATAATTTCGAGAAATCTCCGCTATGGAGGAGAGGATTAGTCATAATACAGGAAGAAGCGAGCGCTCTGGCATCCCTGATCCTGAAACCCGAGCCCGGAATGGTTGTCGTCGATTTAGCAGCCGCTCCGGGAGGTAAAACAGAGCATATGGGGGAACTGATGAAAAACAAGGGGAGAATATATGCTTTCGACATAAACAAGCTGAGGATGAAGAGACTTAAACAAATAATTAGCCGTGCAGGCCTAACCATCGTGAAAACATATCTGAAAGACGGTAGAGAAGCACCCCGAATCCTCGGAGAAGAAATTGCTGATAGGGTACTAGTCGACGCTCCATGTAGTAGTGATGGTACATTAATGAAGAACCCCGATCTAAGGTGGAGGCTTCGACCAGAGAAAGTCGTGGAGCTGAGCAGGCTCCAATACGAGTTACTAGAGGCTGGCTGGAGGCTCCTTAGAAAAGAAGGTAGGCTTCTATACTGTACCTGTAGCTTGTTAAGAGAAGAGAATGAGAATATAATAGAGAGGTTTTTGAGGAAACATAGTGATGCAAGGATCATTGAGCTGAAAGGACCTTACAGCCCCGGATTACTAAAAGGCACTATGAGGGCGTGGCCCCACAGACATGGAACAATAGGTTTCTTCTACGCCCTATTGGAGAAGAAATAATTAGGTTATCAATGAATAGCTTAAACAGGTATGATCAAGTAGTTCTTCAAACTAGTGATGAGCCTTGAAGCTCTTCGGCACAGCAGGTATAAGGAAAAAGTACCCTGACGTACTAGACCCGGTGCTCGCCTATAGAATAGGTCTTGTCCTCAGAGAAACCATTGATGCACGTGAAGCATATATAGTCCATGATACGAGGACTACCAGCCACTTATTCGTCGCAGCTATATCGGCAGGCCTAATGGCGTCGGGATTCGATGCAAACATAATAGGGCTAGCACCTACACCAGTGGCGGCTTATGCAGCCAAGAAGCATTGTGCACTAGGAATATCTGTTACCGCGAGCCATAACCCTCCCGAGTATAATGGCTTCAAATTCTATGATAACGAGGGCTATGAATACGTGCGTAGTCTTGAGAAAATAATAGAGGAGAACCTAGAGAAAGCCAAGCCTCTTCCATGGGATAAGGTTGGCAAGGCAAGGTACACATCGCGAATCATAGACGATTACATAAATGACATGGTAGAAAAACTAGGTATTCCAAAACCTGCATGGAAGCCTAGGATCGTAGTAGATCTTGCCAATGGCGCAGCATACAATGTAACACCACCAATAATACGTATGCTAGGAGCAGTGCCGATAACGATCAATGCAAATCCAGATGGATACTTCCCTGTCAGACCGCCTGAGCCTAGGAAAGATGTCCTAGAGTCCTACCTTAAACTATACTCTTCAGTAGAGCCAGCCATGATCCTAGCACATGACGGCGACGCTGATAGACTGGCCGTGCTCGACCCTCATACCGGCTTCATAAGGCAGGATCGAATAATCGCTCTATACGCTAAAATGGTGCTAAGGGAGAAGAAAGGAAGAGTCATAATATCCATAGATACAGGTAGGGTTGTCGACAAAGTTGTTGAAGAACTAGGCGGCGAAGTCGAACGCTATCTTTTAGGAAAGACACATGAACGTGTAAAAGAGCTCGGCGCTTCAAACGTCGTGATAGCCGCTGAGCCATGGAAACTAATTGATCCGAGATGGGGGCCATGGGTTGACGGTGTATGGCAAGTAGCCCTACTGACAAAACTGGTTGTTGAAAGAGGAAAGCCCTTGGCAAAGATACTGGATGAAGAAGGTATACCAGACTATCCATGGGACAGGAGAAGCTATCTATTCTCACCAGTTGAGATCAGAGATACAATATACTCCGAACTAGTAGAAGAGCTAAAATCAATGCTTGGCGAACCAGAGGAAGTAATAACCATAGATGGCTACAGGTACGAGTACAGCGATGGATCATGGATACTTGTCCGTAAAAGCGGTACAGAGCCCAAGATAAGACTATACATGGAAGCCATGACCGAGCAGCGCCTACGAGAAATGATAAGGAAGACAGAGAACAAGATTAAAGAGCTATGCATTAAACACGATGCAAAAATAGTGGAAAAAACAATTGGTTAAAACACTATTTTATAAGCCTCCTTTTCCTCAACATAGTCTTAAGCTCCTCGCGATCCATGAGCTCTAAGCCCTTAATCTCCTCGAGAAAACGGCGGGCTTCCTCCCTTACATTAGGCTCGAGATCTCTTAGAACATCTTCTATAATCTCTTTCTTGCTACGCTTACCCCTGTATAGAGACAACCGCGACCCCAAAAGAAATTTCTATATAAACTTTGGTCTTCGCTAACTATAAAAACATTAATCACTACCCATCAGCAACGATCGCTTCTCTATTAATACTTATCGTTCTTACCACGAGATCCCTTATTTTCTCAACACCAACTGATAACGGATCTTCGTCGAACCATACTATGTCAGCATAGCTACCCGGTGATAGAGCACCAAGCCTCTCGTCACGTAGAAGTATAGATGCCGTCCTAGTGTAGAGATATAGTGCTTCTCTCAATGATATCTTCTCGTACGGAGAGTATCTATCATATGGACTTCCTGGATCCCTTGTAACAGCATAATATATGCCGTCACGGGGATCAATGGGCTCTACCGGGCAGTCTGTTGAGAAACTAATGGTTGTCCTATTCATTAATGAACGGAACCTATAAGCCCATTTAACTCTACCACCTATTCTTTCGAGTATCCACTTATCTGATGCTATGAATCTCGGCTGTACACTTATGAGAGGCTTTATACGCCCGATGATCTCTAGCTGATCATCCCTGACGAGGCTAGCGTGCTCGATCCTCAGGAGATGATTGTATTCTTTGTACTTATAGTACGCTTTCAGTACTTCGTCTAGAGCAGCATCTCCTATAGCATGTACCGCTACCTGGGCATCAATCCTGACAGCTTCCTCTAGATATTTTCCTATGTCTTCAGCCGATAAGAGGAGTTTTCCGCGATTACCCGGATCATCGTCGTAAGGCATTGATAGATACGCCGTCCTAGTACCAAGAGCGCCATCGGCAAGTAGTTTTACCCCTAGAACCTTTACACGCCCCTTTGCAGAATCTCTCCACCGTAAATACTTTTCCACCCATTCATTGCTTTCCGGATAGATGTACACATAGACTCTGAGCTTAAGCCTACCAGTTCTCTCAGCCCTTAGCAGGGATTCCATGCATAGTTCATCGCATCCGGCAACAGCTACCCCTGTAACACCATATCTAAGTATATGGTTTTGAGCCTCGACAATCATATCGGTGAAATCATTAGGTCTAACTTGTTCTTTAACCCAGGAATAAATTCTCCATAAAGCATCCTCTACAACTATGCCTGTATCACGATCAATTTGATCCCTTGGTAGTTTAGTCAATAATTGTTCCACAGCCTCCAAGCCAGCCGTGTTGAGGAACCCCATGTGCCCGCTCTTATGTATTAGCAATAATGGTTTGTCAGGAAGAATAGAGTCTAGTTTTCGCCGATCAAGTATTTTATCATCTATGAATAAATTATGGTCAAAACCTCTTCCTACAATCCATTCTCCTATACGATTATTTGCCTCTACTATTTTATCGGCGAGTTCTTTCAAGCTCTTAATACTTGATAGGTCGATCATTCTCAGCATCATGGCTAGAGTGTCGATGTGCATATGTGTATCGATGAATCCTGGTGCTAATACCTTGTTAAAAATCTTTTTCTCAGCACCGAGTCTTGCCGCTTCATCTTCGGCCTTGGCACCATAAGCCTTCACTAAGCCATTAACAACTAATATCTTATCAGTGGTTATGAGTGGATTGTATGATAATATGATTCTTGGAGCCATGAAAAGAATAGGTTCTTTCATGGCTTTCTACCAGTTCCTAAGCAGTATTCTCCCAGCAATAACTAGTGCATCCCATACGGTGTTGACGGGCGGAGCGTAGCCCAGATCTGTGAAGAACAGGTCTTCGACAACTCCTCTCTTATGTAGTAGAGCGGCTACGACATTGATCCTCCAGTAAGCGTCCTCTCCGCCTATGGCCTGGGCTCCCAGTAGTAGTCCTGTCTTCTTATCCGCTATAACCTTCAATAACACCTTGCCGGAGCCAGGCATGTATGCAGGCTTCGTTCGTGCCTCGACATACGCTGCTATTGGCTTGAAGCCGTGTCTGTATGCTTCTTTCATAGTAAGCCCGGTCCCAGCGATAACAACTCCTTTAACGCTCGTCACGCTTGTCCCAGCGACTCCTGGGAATAGTATTGTTTTTCCAGCAATGTTCGAGCCAGCCACGTATCCTTCTTTATTTGCTTCCTGCGCGAAAGGAGCCCATGTGTACTTATCTGTGACGACGTGCTTGACCTCAACATTGTCACCAGCAGCGTAGATGTCAGGGCGGCTTGTCTTCATCATGCTGTCAACTATTATAGCTCCACTATTACCTGTTCTGAGTCCTAGGGCTTCCGCGATCTCTGTGTTGGGCTTGATCCCTGTGGCAACTATTACTGCGTCAGCCGTATACGTGTTCTTCGACGTTACTATTTCTAGCCTGTCATTCTTCCTCTTTATCTCTTCGAGGCTTTCATCATAATTTATGACGAGTCCTTTCTCCCGTAGTATATTGGCCAGTTTCTCGCCCATGTCTGGATCTAATAATTTCGTTAAAGGATACTTCGACCTAGTCGGTATGATGACTCTCTTCCCTATTCTCTGAAGGTTCTCTGCGAGCTCAAGGCCTATGTACCCACTACCGATTATAACGATGTCCTTAACGTTTTCTCCCTCTATCTTTTCTCTAAGTAGGACAGCGTCATCTATATGGTGGAGCTTATACACTCCTTGTAAATCGATTCCAGGGACATCGGGTAGGTCGGCTCTTGCACCACTTGCTATTAGGAGTACGTCCCACTCGTATCTCCCCGTACCACCCGGTCCCTCATACTCGAGGATCTTCTTGTCTGGATCTATGTATATGACACGGTGAATTAGACGTAGATCTATTCCTCTCTTCTCTATGAAGAACCGTGGAGGATAATGCATTAGCTTCTCGGGCTTATCTATTAGGCCTCCAATATAGTACGGGGTTCCGCACAGGGCGAAGCTCGCCCATCGGGTCTTCTCGAAAACAACGACATGATAATCGGGCCTGAGCTTCTTGATCCTGGAGGCAGCGGCCAGTCCAGCCGGGCCGGCCCCGATAACAGCTACTTTAACAGTCATAGTGCCCTCCTCCATAGAAACGTGTTTTTATGACCGTTCATTGTTTTCTGGATTAGGTCTTTTTAATAAGTAGCGTAAACGTATAGTTTTCATAGATTGGAGGAGGTCGATTATGCCTAAATACATAGCAATGTCTCACGGCAGGATTGTCGGCGTGTATAACAGTTTTGCAGAAGCTCTCAGAACCCTCGTAGAGATCGGTGAGGGGGAGATCTATAGGGGCGAGCTCATCCTACGGCTAGGGCCGGAAGAAGCAGAAGATCTTAAGGGTTATCTCCCCGGCGTACCAGTCGAGCCTGTCGAGGCGCCTAAATCAGCTGGTCCGCGTAGTAGTGTAGCTGTTGTTCTAGACCAGATGTTCAAGGGCTTCTTCACAGAAGTATTATCGAGAGAGTTCAGAGACATAGAGATCCATGAGATCGTCGGTAAAGGCCTTGAAAAAACAATACGAGTAGGTAACATATACAGGCACCCCGCTATGAACGACTACGATGTAGCAAAACTGGTTGAGTCATTAGCCGAGAAAGGCAAGAAAGTCATATTCTTCACGGGCGATAAAAAGCTGTACAACCATATCCTCGGCTACGAGGGCGTTGCGGCATATTATGCTCCACCCAACGAGTATCCCGGTAAGGAGGCTCTGGCTAAATTCATGATAGAGAAGATAAAGGAGAACTTGAAACACTGATCTCTAGTTAATGGATCCCTCAAGTATATATGTTTTGAATACAAAACCGTTAGTGTAGACTATTTATCTCATCCTTCTGTTTTGGGGTGCCAAAACGTATTGAGAAACGAAGGTGAAAAAACACGTGGAACGCTGTCGCTTGATGAGATACTAGAGATGCGTGTCGAGGACTTTATGAAGAAGTATAGGCCTCCATCAACAACCTACATTATAGCTAGGCCTGGCACAAAGCTTTACAATATATTGAAGGCTGTTGCAACAGGTCATCCGCAGATAGTGATCGTCATAGATGAGAACAGAAGACCCATAGGCTTTCTAACAGATGTTCACCTACTTAAGAGCTTACAGCTCAGACACGGCCACAGAAGTATATTGTCATCATTCACCGTGTCTAGATATATTCTACCGCTTGATAAGAGCTTGAACATACCCATTGAGAGCATAATGGATAGAAGACCTCCAGTAGTCAGGCATGATCAGAAGCTCTTGGACGTTATAAGGCAGATGGTACACTTGGATGTCTCAGCCGTGATCGTCACTGATAAGGATGATAGGGTTCTAGGAGTACTGACCCGTCGCCACATTATAAGAGCTGTTCTAAATATATTGTTGGGAGAGCCGTTGATCATTGATTTTGATTAGCTCTGGAGACATATCATTAGGAAATATTTAAATACCTGTTCAATACCTAAGATTATGGTTTGCCCAGAAAAGTTCCACAACTATAATTTTGTGAAAATATCGTACATAGGTGTAAGGAAAATGGGTATACATCTAGAGACTCGTCATTTTCAAGTAGAACCTATAGATGTAGATATAGGTCGCTCTATTGTAATCATGCATGAATCCGATGCACACGAGCTCGGTTTAGGGCCTACATCTAGAGTTAGGCTTGCAAAAGGTGACAGGATAAGAAACGCTGTCGTAGCCTTAACCAAGACAATGGTTGGCCCTGGCAAAATACTTGTTAGTAGAGACATTATCGACGCGTTAAAACTATCTAAACAAGACACGGTCGGCGTCCGACCAATACCTGTTCCGCCAAGCTTCTATATACTGCAGAGACGATTAAAAGGGGAAAGGATAAGCCAGGACGAAATGTACAAGTTGATCAAAGATATCGTTGATGGCGCATACGGTGAAGCAGAGATAGCCGCTTTCCTGACTAGCCAGCTATACTATGAGCTGAGCGAGGACGAACTACACGCTCTCATAAGGGCTATGGTCGAAACCGGTAGCAAGATAGTTTTCGAGGACACTGTTTTCGACGAGCACAGCATTGGCGGCGTACCGGGCAATAGTAAAGTAGCCCTCATAGCAGTCCCTACAGTTGCAGCAGCGGGCTTACTCATACCTAAGACCAGTAGCCGAGCCATAACGAGCCCTGCCGGCACAGCTGATACGATGGAGGTACTGGCAAGAGTTGATTTTACGGCTGAAGAGATAAAGGAGATCGCACGCAAGGTAAGAGCTACCCTGGCATGGGGAGGCAGGCTCAACCTAGCGCCTGCAGACGACATATTCGTTAACATCGAGAGAAAGCTAAGCATTGACCCATGGCACCAGATGGTTGCAAGCATACTCGCCAAGAAAGCAGCTATGGGTGTAGATAATCTAGTCATTGATATACCTGTTGGTAGGAAAGCCAAGGTCAAAAGCCTCGAAGAAGCAGATCAGCTCGCAGGAATATTCATAAGACAAGCCGCGAGACTAGGCATGAGGATAAAGATCGCCTTAACATTCGGTGGACAGCCAATAGGAGCTACGGCAGGGCCAGCACTGGAGGCGATGGAAGCCCTCAAGACCATGATTGAAAAGAAGGGTAAGAAGAGCCTATTAGACAAAGCACTAACCATAGCTGGAATGGTGCTCGAGCTAAGCGGAAAAGTACCTCCAGGCCACGGCTTCGAGACAGCGCGAGAAATATTTATGTCAGGCAAAACATATGAGAAATTCAAAGAAATAGTGGAGGCACAGGGAGGAGACCCCAACGTAAAACCGGATGATCTACCTATCGGTAAACACTCCTACACGATAACCTCGCCGATCGCCGGAGCAGTTACATACATAGATAACGCAGCCATAACAACAATAGCGCGCGCCGCTGGAGCACCGTTCGACAAAGGAGCGGGAGTATATCTACACGCAAAAGTAGGTTATAGGGTTAACAAGGGAGACCCGTTAATAACAATATACAGTAGTAGCTCTACACGTCTCCAAGAAGCAGTCAACCTAGCAACTAGGTACTCACCGCTAATCGTTGAGGGCATGTTGCTCAAAGTACTACCATAAAACAAGGGTCTTTCCAAACAAATTCTCTGTTTTTACTCCTGCTTCAACTCAATCCTGATATTTTTAGGCCTAGCCGATGCGGGGAGAACATTCTTTAGGAAACCTTCAATAACTCCTATCAAGGCGTTCGTGAGCTTATAGTCTAGGACGACAGGCTTATCGTTAACGATTAGCTTTATCCCTCTTGTCTCAATGCACTGTGAAGGAGTTATGATTCCTTTCAAGAGTTTTTCTGCTACCTCATGTTTAGAGGCCATACCGCATATGCTCGGCTCGACTGTTATGGCTGAAGAGATCTGTGTTACTGCGTCGAGATATATTTCTCTCGCGAGTTTCTCAGCCTCATCGATGAGAAGCGCGTTGAAACCGAGTTGTAGAGCCTTCTCTACTGCCTCTAGATCATTGCTGACAATGTACCATAGCCCCGGCTCTCCTGCAACTAGATCTACTTCGCCCGGCTCCTCGATAACAGCTATAGCCCTACCGATATCAGATCCTTTAAAGCCCTCGGCGATCACTAACGGAGTATAGTGCGGCAGATCCTCGATGATCTCTTCAAGGCTCTCCATAGGCTCAGATATCATAACTAGTTCTTCAGGATTAGATATAACAATATTCGTAGCGCCTGCATACCTGTATCTAGCAGCGTCACCAATGTCTTCGAGTATAGATGAGCTCGTCTGTAGAATGATTACTGGTTTGACGCCGAGACGATTTAGCTCCTTGGTTAGGAGAACACCTAGGCTCGTCTTCCCTACCCGTGGTTTCACAGATATTATCCTATAGACACAGGTGAGCCCTTCAAGAAGCTTGTGTTTAATCTTTGACGACATGAATGCTTTCCACCACGCGCTGCCTCTCGAGGGAAAGACTGGCTTGACAATATCATCTAGGTTCTCTTATCTAATTTAGATATCCATAGCCGTACGATTATTTCATTGATAAATTCTAAATGGTTGCCAATGATATTTTGGAGAGTTCATGGTTGACCTTATAAATTGTTGTGTGGATATATCCTTAGACTAGTAAATCGTTTTTCGCAGGTGTAAGCATGCCCGAGAAATACGATGTAGCAATTATCGGTGCAGGTGTCGCGGGATTAACCGCGGCGTATGACCTGGTTGCCCGGGGCTTTAAAGTAGCTGTTATTGAGAGTAAGCCCCGGGAACGAATAGGTGATAAGACCTGTGGTGATGCTATAGGCACTCATCACTTCACCGAGCTCGGATGGAAGCCCCCATCAAATATTATCGACCATAAATACTCTGGGGTTAAGATCTATAGTCCCAGCGAGAAATACGGCCTCGTTGTCCCAGGCGAAGGCGTTAGTGTCAACCGTGTAAAATTCGGTCAATGGCTCCTATCCCGCGTCCTCGATCATGGTGGTGTCCTTTACGATAAACACGTCCTTGTCGATGTCGGGCTAAAGAATAATCGTGTCGAAAAGATCATTGTAAAGAAAGTTGGAGAACCAGGAATTAAGGAAATATATGCCGAAGCATTCATAGATGCGAGCGGCGCCAAGCCAAGTCTCCGCCCAAGACTCCCGAGAGAATGGCCCATAGCGGAAAGGCCCTACATGACTGATTTCAACATAGCCTATAGAGAGGTCATCGAGCTAGAAAAACCCCTTGAAACCGATAAGGAATACGCAGTCATCTATCTAAACACTGAGGTAGCGCCTGGAGGATATTGGTGGTTATTCCCCAAGGATCCCGAGGGTAGAATTATAAATGTCGGCCTAGGCGTTGTATGGGGGCCGCAAGGCTATAACCCGAGACACAACTACAATAAATATCTAAAACCAAGATTCAAAGGCAAACTACTACACGCTGGTGGAGGAATCGTACCAACACGTAGACCCCTCCCTACACTCGTGTGGAGCAACGTAGGAGTAGTCGGCGACGCGGCATACACGGTAAACCCTGTCCACGGTGGGGGAATAGGTTCTTCCATGCTATCAGCCAGTATAGTAGCTAGAAACATGGCTAACGCGCTTGAAGCCGGAAGAGTAGATGAGACAACAATGTGGAAGGCAAACAAAGAATACATGGCGGTATATGGTGCGAAACAGGCCTCGCTAGATATTCTGAGAATGTATCTCCAGAAGCTGACAAACGATGATTTCGAATGGATACTGAAGAACAAAATCGTAGACGGGGCGTCGATATATGATCTGGGAACGAAGGGTAGCCTAGTAGAGGAAATAGTCCGCGGAGTAGGCAAGCTGATAAGGCTCCTAGGTAGGCCGAGCCTGCTGAACCAGCTCAGAATAGTTAGAAGCTACATGAACAAGGTAAAAACGCTCTATCTCGACGAATACCCCGAATCACCTGATAAGCTCCACGAGTGGATGCTCCGCACAGACTCGGTCTTCGACGAGTACAGGGTCGAGATAGGATACGATCCAGGGCCAAGGGTTAAATGGTGATAGTTGCAGGGCTAGACCTAAGGGCGCGGAGCGATAAACCTACAGGAATAGCTTTTCTTGAAGACAATAAACTCGTTTTTGTATCCAAGACCTATACTGATGAAGAGATAATCATGCTTATCAACAGGTATAATCCATTGGTGATAGCTATAGATGCTCCTCTATCACATGCGAAGGGATTTAGAGAAGTCGATAAGAAAATGATCAGGCAAGGCTACCGCGTCCTACCTCCTGGATGGAAGTCTATGAAGAAACTCGTATCAAGAGCGCTCAGGATCAAAAATCTACTAGATAGTAAAGGCATACATGTAATAGAGACTCATCCTCGAAGCTCTCTTAAATCCTCAGGTTGTAGCATCGAGAAATTACTTGCTAGAATAGGGATTGACAAGGAGAGAATAAGGCGTTTATCAAGAGACGAGATCGACGCGGTAATAGCTGCTCTAACGGCCTACCATTATGCTAGGGGAGAATATATCAGTGTGAAGGACGTGGATGGAGAGATAATATTGTTGCCGAGAATATGCAGTACATAGACGATTTTAGGACAGATACTGGGGCGCGATCTCCATTATCTTATTCATAATGTAGTCGAGAACAGCTGTCTCACTAAATAGTTTCTTTATTCTTATAAGTAAGGGTATTTTCAGAGCAAATCCACTTGCATGTGGGTGGCCTCCTCCTCCAAGGGCTTTGGCTATCTCTCTAATATTGATATTCCTGCTTCTCAGACTGACTTTTCCCTGATCAGATATAACCGCGACTACTTCAGCGTTCTTCCTTGCCATAATGTATGCGGCAGCGAAGCTGTTCTCTATATACTTGTTAGCCTTGATGAAAGCAAAGACTATTCCATCGACATTCTTAATTCTTACGTATTTCTCTATCTCCTTGTACGCGTTGATCTCCTTCTCAATCCTGTCAACGAGTACGTCGTTGAAGCTGTCATCCCAGAGTTTCTCTTCGAGTATGGTTTTGAGAACCTTTTCTCTCCATGAATCAGGATCATCTCTACGTATGAGTCTGAGATACCATGGCCCTAGCCAGTGGTTAAACCTCCATAGATCCCCTGAGCACACACCTTTAACGAGTTCTTCGATGAAGTCTTCATTGACGTTTTCTCTGCGGGACGCATATCGCGCCACGACCCCGGTTGCACAGATGGATCTATCTACATGTATATCGACACCTATTTTCTCGAATTCTTTGAGCCATTCAGCATCCCATACGTGGTGATCATACCACTCTATCCTTATTCCTCCATGGATCTTTTCCTTGAGAATAGGCTTGATGCATTCGAAGGTTTTCTGATTCATCCCTAGATCCATGAAGGCTATCGTACCGACATCATTGATCTTCTTTATCTTCTTGAAGGCTTCTATGAGCAGGTATGGCTCTGTGAACATTATATGGGCTGGCATATAGCCCTTATAGTGTATATATACAGCGGCAGACCCTACTCCATCCATATCGGTGTGTGTCACAATCATGTATTTATCGGAGGCCACCACTGCCTTGTCACCACTGCCTTGTCGAATCATTTTATCTAGCCTTATAAGGAATTATAAAGTAAGTGATAACCCGGTATAAAGTAGCGGTGTGAACACGG
>JAADCY010000234.1 GCA_013154205.1 Thermoproteota archaeon
TCCTGTTGTTGATTGTTGTCTCGGCCACTAGCTTGCCGGGCAGTAGTTTGACGTCCCCGCCCCCGTAGACCAGCATCCTCGTCGTATGGTTCAGTGTTATGTTGAGCCAGCCGGTCTGCATGTTGAAGAACACGTAGACCCGTGTACCGTTCACAGTAGTGTTCGCAAGCCAGCCTATCTGCTCTCTAACAGTAGCGTTCACCTTGCCCGTACCGTTCACCAATGTTATATTCACGAGCCTGAAGACTGGGCGGCCGGTAAGGTTCAATACTAAGGGGCCCGGCGGACGGGGGCTCGGAGACGGGCTGGGGCTAGGAGTCACTGTACCGGTACTGCTCGGAGGCGGACTAGGAGTAGTGGTCGAAGACGATGACCCGTTATTCGTGGAGCCTGTGGAGCCGTTGCCCGTGCCGGGTGCTGTGGTTGTGGTAGAGCTACTGGTTGATGGCGCTGTAGATGTACTGCTATGGCTTCCGGCGCCCGTGATATTTATTGTGAGCATCATTTTCGGCTCTGGAGCGCTGTAGATTACCGGTATTCTGGGCAGTACCTTGCTGACGCCGAGCGCAGTGCCCGGGGGCATATAGTATACTGGGTTGCTGTACTTCTCTATGACGTTGCGGTAGAATTCCTCCGCAAGACTGGTGGGAGTGTTGAAGGGGGCGAGCCACTTGATATACCATTTAAGCCAGTGCTCTGCTACACCCTCAAACCTGTCCATACGGAGAACACTATACAGTGTCTTGAGCCAAGGCATCTGGAACACTCTGGGTAGGCCAAGCACATACCCCGGAATACCCATCCAGTAATAATAGCTCCGATAAAGCCACAAACAACCAGTAAAATTAAACGGTGCCATACCGTTCTGATAATACGAAAGACATATCAGTGACGATGGCACCGATAGTAATGGATAATCAATAGCATTAAGGATTTGCTTCTTATATATTTCCTCTGGAGACATATTGGCAGTATCCGCTATTTTATCTCCAGTTTCATTTATCCCGTCAAAATCAATATCTTTCTTAATACGAACCGTGCCTTTCTGCCCAAATATTTTTGAGGGGTAGACAAGCAAGGATAATGCGTGGCCGGGGACAAATAGTTGGTCAGTGACTGTTGCTAGTCCATTTGCCGAGAATAATGATGTTGCCTCAGTAAAGCTTGCGCATACTCCACCCCCAGCTATTCTTATGAGGATTGGTGTGGCTCCACCTTGGTCATCTCTCCATCGTGTGTTTGTTTCTACTACTTTGTGTGTTAGTGTTATTGTTGTGGTGTATTTGTCCCAGTAGTTCTCGTTTTGTACCATTAGTAGGTGGTATGCTAGTGCGAGTACTGGTTCTCCGAGGATGTCCCATAGTGTGTACTCTACTTTTGCCCAGTACCACCATGTGTTTCCTACTTTTAGGTAGTATGCGGGCATTTCTATTAGGGCGTAGATGTTCCGGATGGGGATTCTCCCGTGTGGTGTGATTAGTGATGCAGCGTATATGTTGTGCCAGTGTATGCGCCAGAGCACCCATTCTACTCTGAGGGTTGCGTTTCTGAACGAGTATGTGGTGAGGTCTAGTGCGTGGATTACTGGTAGTGTTTTTCTCCATTCCACCGGGTTGATTATTGTGCCGTGTATTACTACGTCTATATGGTCTCCTACTTGGTAGGCTGTCAGTATTATTCCTGCTCCGTAGGCTAGCTTTACCACTCCTATCCTCACAACCGTGTTGTTAGGCGGTATCTCAGCGCTCCAGCCATAGCCATCGTTAATCCACCAGTACCTATACCTCGGGTACCAAGGCACGTTAAGGGCTTTCACCGGCCTAGGGCTAAGCGCTTCCCGTAGCCAAGCAATATACGGCTGTATAGCGGGATTACTAGCATTATAGTCCCTCATGCGAAGCCATACTAGGCGGGTGAATAGTTTACCCTCAAAACAATCCACCGTACCATTAAGACTACTGAGATAAACGGTACGGGCAGAGCTCAGACTACCCGGCCCATGCACAGCGGACGAAGCAGTACCACTAGTATGAGTATGTCTCCCAAAATACAGTGGGCCGAGCCAGAAATACCCGGCTAGGAAGCCAAGCAAAACAAGGACGAGCACGGCTAAACCGAGAACCCTACGGCTCATACCAGCCACCCAAGAAAAGTATTACTACCTCGTCCTATGACCGGAGTAAACACCGTTTTTGTATATGGTCCGGGGAACATATACGGCTTACCCACACATCACACCTCGAACAATTGCTGGATATGATGAATGTAGTTGGGGTAAACACTATCGGCCTCTTCAAGAAGGTCCATGTAGTGTCTTGCACTTACGCTTAGCTCGCCGAATTTGCCGACTATGAATCTATATACGTCATTGTCGCCGATGACTCGTTTCATTTCACGTAATGCATAGATACGTATGTATTTAGGGGCTAGACAATTCCACTTCCTTACTATTTTACTTATACGTCTCCGCCTCGGCATTTTTCCTCTGTATATGTTTATTAAAGGTAGGAGTTGTTTTGGGAAGAACATGAAGCCTGCGGGTTTGATACTATTTTCTTTGCCTAGATAGTATCTGCAGAAATCTTCCTTGCATTCTAGTCGTTTGAGGTTTCGGTTTAGGTAGGGAATATATAGTTCTTCGTGAGGTCTCCAGTTATTGAGGACCTCAAGCACGTGCATGAATCTTATCCCGCTGAACAGCATTAGCTTATATAGTGTTAATAGGTCTCTTCTTCCTTTTTCGCTTAGTGTATTCAGTGTTAGGATAACTTCCTTTTCTCGTATTACTTTCTGGCTAACTTTACGCCCGTAACGGCGTCCCGGCACGGCAATCAGTAACCTACTGTATGTGTCCCAGTCTATCTTGCCTATAGAATATAGATAGCGGACATAATGTCTGAATATTTGGCGCAGCCATCCCGTTGGATGATAATTATTGTCGAAACACATCATCTTTTTTGCTTCAAGCTGTTTCAATAAATGCCATCCTAGGACTTTGCCCTCAAGACACTTGAACCAGATATTCTTATAGTCTTTCAGTGTTTGCCTGCTAATAGGCTTGGATTTTTTCTCGGTGAGCCATTTTTCGAAGTCGCTTGTCCATCTAAGTTCAAGCTTTGGCAGGGTCTCGGATAGATGTTGTACTAGGTCTTGCTTATAGTATTTTAATAAGTAGTTAAGCACGGTTTCTTTCATGGTTTCTTCCTGCATTATGGCATCGAGAAGTGCTAACAGAAGTGTCTTGTTCAGCCTGTTTTTCTCGTCGAGCAAGCCATACTTCTTTAGTAGTTCTTTGCCCTTAAGATACTGTACGAGTTCTTCCTCAGGCATAATAGTACATAGTTTTACACGCAGAATGGGAGGAATGGATTGCTCGTTTTTCAGACAACGATGTAGAGTACTTTTACTAACACCAAGTACACTGGCAAGCTTTCGTACACTACCGTATTGCTTATAGAGACGGTGCAGTATTTCTCGTGCCTGCCACTCCTCAAGAACACAGGGCATGTGTCCCATTTTCACTCATGTTTTGGGACAGTCCCAGAAGTATAAAAGCTTTGCTGGGACAATAGAAAAAAGAATATATAGGGGGTTTATAAGTGGCGGGCCCGCCGGGATTTGAACCCGGGGTCTCCGGCTCCGAAGGCCGGCGCCTTGGTCCTGGCTAGGCTACGGGCCCTTGTTG
>JAADCY010000205.1 GCA_013154205.1 Thermoproteota archaeon
CTATTAGGATTATGTATGCCTGCATAACTATAGATCCTTGAAACAACGTATAGTGTTTCAGAGATAGTTATCGGAGTGATATAGATTACATGATCATATGTCTTTTTCTCAAAGAGTTTCTTGATCTTCTCCCGGTAAGGACTACGCCTAATAACATAATTCAACAATTACACTAGTGTCCAGAACTGGTTTCATCAGAGAACATCTCCTTATATCTCCTAGCCTCTCGTTCCTTCTCTTCATCGAAAATCTTCTCCACAACCTCCGGATCAACATCGACAACAATAGGTCTAAAAGAACGCAAAACGATCTTATCCCCAACAACCTCAGCAATAACTTCGGAATCCTCCTCCAATCCTACTGCTTCCCTCATTTTCTTCGGAATTTTGATTATTCTAATAAAAGGCTTAACTCGTTACAATATTATTGATTTGTAGCTGTGTGGTAGTTTTTCCATGCTTGTATTATTGTCTTTGTAGCCGTCGCTGTGTATGTTGCTGTCTATGGAGGATTTGATATGTGTTTAATTCTTTATTAAAAAGACTCGTGTTCGGGTTCTTTGTAGTCTGGAGTGTTGTTGGAACATTAGTTTTATTAATGGTATTCCCACCCTTCTATTTTGAGGATAATAACATGTTAGACCCACTAGGGTTCCGGGAAGACTTCCCCATATTCAATGCTAGTAAAGAGCTGGTCTACCTGGACAACGCTGCTACTAGTCAGAAACCATGGCAGGTTATCAAAGCAGTTGAGGAATTCTATCGAGAATATAACGCGAATATCCATCGAGGACTCTACGATTTAAGCCAGAAAGCCAACGAGAAGTACGAGGAAGCACATGATGCTGTAGCTGAGTTCATCAATGTGTCCAGAGACGAGATAGTGTTTGTCAAGAACACGACGGAAGCTATAAACCAGGTGATGCTCTCCTGGGGCCTCCACAACGTGGGAAGAGGGGACGAGATACTAGTAACTGTGATGGAGCACCACAGCAATCTACTCCCATGGTACACGTTGGCGGAGCTCAGAGGAGCCAGGGTTAGGGTCGTAGATGTTGATGACGAGGGTAGGCTTGACAAAAACGATTTTGAGCAGAAGATCAACAGGAGGACACGCCTGGTAGCAGTAACTCATGTGAGTAATGTGACCGGAATAGTAAATGATGTGGAATGGATAGCTCGTATAGCACATGATTATGGTGCTAGGATACTCGTCGACACCGCTCAGAGCGCTCCGCACATGCCTATCGATGCGGGGAAACTCGGCGTGGATTTCCTTGCGTTCAGCGGCCACAAAATGCTTGGACCTACAGGGATAGGCGTTCTATATGTATCCCGTGACGTCCTCGAGAACATGGAGATGAAGCCTTTGATCAGGGGCGGGGGAGCCGTTAAACAAGTCCGTATGGGGAACGGCTCTGTAGATGTAGTTTATGCTGGTTATCCATGGATGTATGAGCCCGGGACCCCGAATATTGCTGGAGCTATAGGTCTGATGGAAGCAATAAGGTATCTTGAACGGATTGGTATGGAGGAGATCATGGCTCATGAGAAAAGACTCGTCGAGTACTTCTACAGGAGAATAGGAGAGACGGGTTTAGATGAAAAACTACGGATAATGGGGCCGAGGAATAATAGGGAGCGGATGGGGATAATATCCTTCACATTATCCAGGACGGATCCGCATGCAACAGCGGTACTCCTAGATGATAAAGCCATCGCTGTTAGGAGCGGATTCCACTGCGCCCAACCACTACACGAGAGGCTCGGATACCGTAGGGGGAGCGTCCGGGCCAGCCTATACCTCTACAACACCACCGATGACATAGATAGGCTCGTAGATGGTCTCAAGGAAATAATCATGATGGAGTAGATAATTATGAGCACACGCATACCCCTACCCTACAGCCCCAAAGTCCTCGAATTATTCCGTAACCCGAAGAACGCGGGCCCAATGGAGGACGCAACCGTATCAGCGACAGCAGGTAGCCCTGCATGTGGAGACGTCATAACGATCTATCTGAAGATTGACGAGGAACGGGAAACAATAATCAAGGCCAGCTTCGAAAGCTACGGCTGCGCGGCGAACATAGCTGCTGCAAGCATCCTCACAGAAATGATCAAGGGGAAGACGATCAGGGAGGCATGGATGATCACCTGGAAAGAGATATCCGACGAACTAGGCGGATTACCCGCGATCAAATACCACTGCAGCATACTAGCCGTCGGAGCATTGAAGCGCGCCATCAGAGCATATTATCGGAAGAAAGGTGTTCGGCCCGACTGGCTTCCCGAGAAACTCACTCGGGAGGAACTACAAGCTATAGAGGAGGAGAAATTGATCGAGAAGCTATACGGCAGATACAGTATTGAGGGAGACGGTAGGAGTGGAAAAGATCGATCTTAGGCAGCCGCCTAGCAGCTGCATCGATCACCCACTAGTATGGCTTAAGAAGAAAATGAAGAAGATGTGTCGTGGTGATAAGCTATTGGTGATAACCGATCCTGAAACCGTTCCACTGGATACTATCAAGATACTGGCATCGAAGGAAGAGATCATTATCACGAGGATTGATACGAGGGAAGATGTAGTAGAAGTACTGCTCGAGAAAAGGTGATGATTGTTGAACGAGCTAGAGAAAGTTAGGGAGTTCCTACAAGCTCATGGTGAGCCTCCGAGACAAGTATATTTCGACCACGAGAACAGCGGCTGGGTTCCGCCCGAAATAATCGAGTACATGACGCAATACTACAATGTGAGAGGGTATGGCCACCCATCAATAACGAATAAACCAGGCTGGGAAGCACTAGAGGCGCTACTAACGGCTAAGAACTATATCGCTGAAACCCTTAATGTTGAGCCCGGCGAAATAGTATTCACTCACAGCGGTACAGAGGCGAATAACCTAGCAATACTTGGAGCTGCTAGGGCTAATAAGAGGAAGGCCAAGAAAATCATTGTCTCGGCGATCGAGCACTACAGCGTCCTCCTGCCAGCCAAAGAACTAGTCCAACACGGCTACAAAGTAGTCCACGTCCCGGTCGACGAAGAAGGCTACGTAGAGCTCGACGTATTAGCCTCGCTAGTTGATAAAGACACGTTCATGGTGAGTATCCAGACAGTCAACCATGAGATAGGGACGATACAGCCAATAAGAGAAGTGGTCGAGATCGTCAGGGATAGGAATCCCGAGACAATAATACATAGCGACATGGCCGACGCCTACACCAGGATACCACTGGATCTAAGCAGGATAGATGTAGACCTGGCAACCCTCAGCAGCCATAAAATACTAGGCCCAAAGGGAGCGGGAGCACTAGTGGTTAGAAACAATGTAGAGATAAAACCGATCCTGTACGGGGCTCTGAGCACGGAGAAACTATGGCCTGGCGTCGAGAACATTCCGGCGATAATGGGCTTCTACTACGCTGCGAAGCTCGCGTATGAGAAAATGGGTGAATATACAAGGAATATGGCGAGGCTAAGGGATAATCTCATAGAAGGAATACTAGGCAGTGTAAAGGATACAAAGCTCAATGGCCCAAGGGGGAAGGGCAGAGCACCCGACAATGTAAACATAAGCTTCCTACACGTAGAAGGAGAAGCACTAACAGTCGAGCTAAGCCTTAGAGGAATATACGTGTCAAGCGGCAGCGCGTGCAC
>JAADCY010000186.1 GCA_013154205.1 Thermoproteota archaeon
CATCATGCTAACGATCGTGCCACCGAATCCCAGCTTGTAGTGGCCATAGTGATGGTCGGCGTCGGGAGGCATTAGGCTTGCCCTGTAGAAATAAATCGTTGCGGTGATAGCTACTAGGTTCGCGAAACACGTTAATGCGTCGACAAAGAGGCTTCTCGACCCGTAAATTACTCCGCCTATAGACTTAACAATAGCACCAGCTGTGCTTAGCAACAATATGATTGCTAGTAGCTTTGTATTGATGCCTGGCACAACTATCATCCATGTATTCAATTAGCGTTCTTCTTATCATCACTACTGATAAAGTCATATAAACTCTTACCCCTGCGAGCTCCACGCTTCTCTGTCGATGATAGATAGTCTATGAAGTCCTTTGGGGCTTCAACCCTTCCTTTCTCGAGGAGTTCTAGGAAGAAGGTATCACGGACGGGTTCGTAGACGTACTTGTAGAATTTTCCGGGGTGACGCAGTATTTCCTCGGGGAAACTAGAAACGTATTCTAGGGCGGCTCTCCAAGCCTTCTTGGGATCAATAATGTATCTTATCTTCCTGGTTACCTGCTGGTCGAAATCATATTCGGTCTGCTCCTTCCCGCCTATCATATAGTATCCTCTAGGAGATACCTCGATACACTCACCGAGCACTTCGACGAAGCCCTTGGGACAATACTCGAGCTTCCCGTCGCTCCTCTGCCTCTTTACCATCTCCATGACGCGGAGTAATCGGTAGGGACATTTATGGGGCCCATAGTATTTGGCCCATGCATAGAATATTGCTCTGTTCAAGCCGAAGCTCTTAGCCTTCCTTAGATCCTTATTTAATAAGTAATAGCGTGCGGCCTGAAGAAGAGCCATTAACTGGAACCTGCCGATCCCGAGTGCCTTTAGTTTTTTCTGTATAATATCTTTGTTCAAAACAAACCTCCCATCATAGAGGTATCGGATGATTTACCCGTATATATGATGGTATTACCTATACAAAACCCTTGTGTAAGCTATACTTTTTAGGCTCGTCAATACAAGTAATGATTAGTAAAGGGAAACTCTCATGGGGAGTATTATGAGTAGGAACGCCCTAATCGGAGTCTTCGTCATCATCCTCATCATCGTAGGCGCCGTGTCATTCTACGCCGGAACATTGTACGCCGCAGGAAAAGCAACGTCAACACCTACAGCGGCAATCAAGACAGCGACGCCAACCACGTGGACACCGCCACAGACCATTCATGCGGCATGGATCTATGTAGGACCAGTCGGTGACTTCGGATGGAGCTACATGCATGACCTCGGCAGGAGGATCGTTGCAGACCTATATAAGGACTGGCTGAAAACAACATCTTTAGAAAGTATAAGCGCATCGCAATTGGGCCAAACAATCGATACACTCGTATCAGAAGGATATAATGTAATCTTCACCACTAGCTTCGAGTTTATGGATGGAACTATTCTTGCAGCGAAAAAATATCCAAATGTGATGTTCTTCCACTGTTCAGGATATAAGAGAGCACATAACGTGGGAACATACTTTGCAGACCTATATCAGGTCTACTACCTGGATGGACTTATAGCAGGAGCATTGACAAAGACCAATAATATAGGATATGTTGCAGCCTATCTAACACCTGAAGTAGTAAGGCACATCAACGCCTTCGCTATCGGTGCCCACGAGGTAGCATCACAGCTGGGCAAGAACATCAAGGTACATGTTATCGAGATAGGTGCATGGTTCGCGCCGAGCAAAGCCAGAAACGCCGCAGAGACGCTATGGAAGAACTATGATGTAGACGTATTGGCATACACTGAGGATTCGACAGCAATTCTACAGCTTGGAGAGCAGCTCACCAAAGACTATGAGGCGGGTAAGGCGGACCACCCACTTTATGTGTTCAGCCACTACAGCCCTGGCTGGATCTATGGTAAAGACGCAGTCGTTAGTGGGCAGATTGTTCACTGGGAGGTAATATATGCGGACATTCTAGCCAAGATAAAGGCCGGCATCTATACACCGTACAACCTAGAGCACGTAGACTATTGGTACCTACTGAACAGCGGTGCAGTAGACTTCGGCTGCTGGATATTCCCTAACGGCACAGTAATGCACATCAACCCGAAGTTTGTTAACATACTAAAGCATACCATAGTAACCGATAAACTAACTGGTAAGAAGATGAGTGTATACCAGCTAGTAATGGAGCGTTATGAGATGTTTAAGAACGCGCCGATGCTAACTCCTCTGGAGCTCACCGACCTAACCCACAAGTACATGACAAAAGTCAATATAACAATCGATAACAAAACGATCTTCATAGGCACACCGTTCGACCCATTCACCGGGCCACTACATGGCTACACGATCAAAGACCACAAGCCAGTAACAATACAGGCTGGTGTAAGGCTAGGCCACGACCAGCTCTGGAGCATGAACTGGTTCGTAGATTGGGTAGTATATCACTCGTAGCCGGTTTCAGCGGTATAACATAAATACCATGGCCGTAAGCATAATACAGGTTTAAGAAAGGGTGGTAGTAGTGGCAGCCGAGGCGGATAATGCCAAACCCACTTTTTTATCCCCTCCTCAAGAGGGTAAGCAACCAATTGTCAGTCTACGAGGGATCACTAAGCGATTCCCAGGTGTCATCGCGCTCGACCATATCGATCTAGACATCTATCCTGGAACAGTCCATGCACTGCTTGGAGAAAATGGTGCTGGGAAATCAACACTAGTAAAAGTACTATACGGCATCTACACGCCGGACGAGGGAGAAATAATTATTAATGGGAAACCGACAAGGCTGACAAGCCCTGCTGAAGCTATCAACATGGGTATAGTAATGGTTAGCCAGTCACCACAGATAATTGATAGACTAACGGTTGCCGAGAACATAATCCTAGGCCTTAAAAAATACAAGTACTTTGTACCAGTCACGAAAGTCTACAAGACGATCAGGGAAGAATCCAAGAAAGTAGGCATCAAGATAGAACCCGGCATAGAAGTATGGAGGCTCAGCTACACACAGAAACAGCTAGTGGAGATACTCCGTGCAATCTTACTAGGGGCAAAAGTACTCCTACTAGACGAGGCAATCACTTATCTGCCGATCGAGGAGAAACAGAGATTTTACAAATTTATCAGAAAATTCGCTGACGAAGGAGGCACAGTAGTCCTCATTACACACAAGATATATGAGGCAATGGACGTGGCCGACAAGATAACGGTTCTCAGAAGAGGCAAAGTAGCAGGCCATTTAGACAGGAAAGAAGCAACAATAGAAAAAATCAGAAAGCTCATGTTCGGAGAGAGAAGCGCCGAGATCACATACGAGAGACTCCCGACCGCAACGCCGGAAGACAAAACAATCCTAGAGGTTAAGGATCTCTGGGTAATGGGTGACTTCGGAGGATACGCCGTACAAGACGTAAGCCTCGAGGTCAAGAAGGGAGAAGTACTAGGAATAGCTGGTGTAGCTGGTAACGGTCAGAAAGAACTCATCCAGGCAATAATGAGGCTCAGACCAGTAGTTAAAGGCAGAATAATCTATAATGGTGAAGACATAACCAGGAAATCAACCTACTACCTAAGAGTAAACGGTGTAGGATACATACCAGACCTACCAGCAAAATACGGTGTAAGCATCGAGAACACTATTCTC
>JAADCY010000075.1 GCA_013154205.1 Thermoproteota archaeon
GACTGACTGACTGACTGACTGACTGACTGACTGACTGACTGACTGACTGACTGACTGACTGACTGACTGACTGAAGCTGTCTTAAGAGATCATTGCCTAACTCAGGTGGGCTTTGCTTATTGAAAAATGAATAGATCAATTTTGGTAGGGTAGTATTTGAACGCAGGTGGTCACCTGAGACAGGTGGATAGCTTTTACAGAATATATTGCATAGAAAACTTTATGTGAAACAAGGAATACGAGAGGCTGACTAAAGTTATGCCATTCTGTGCATACTGTGTCCTGTCCGTGTTCATTCCTACAGACAACCTCAGCAGGTGTTAATCTTTATAAGTGATACATACATCTTCTCCTTATCTCGGCTAAATGCTGCAGTGAAGTATTCCTTCTGTGATTTGATCAAGTCTTCGCTGATCTCAAAAGGGTTTGGGATCTTACGCCAGCAATCATCAAAGTCACCGGCAAGGATATCATACTCCTGAAAACAAATAAAGCTGTATTTATCTATTCAGCAATTTACTACACACAGCTAAGAAATCGGAAAACAAATCAGTCCAGTGAATTAAGACAGATATTCAGTTAACATAACTATTCCATAGTTAAGTGAAATATGTAATGAGTATAAAACAATGGTGATGGAAACTTGCGTATTGCAAGAAACCTGTCCTCACAAACATCAGTTAAATGTGTTGGGTTTTTTAGTCTAGGTCCAGAGATGATAATTTATCTCAGAAGATCACTAGAAAGGAGAATAGCCTGCTGACTTAAACAGCAGAACGAATGCAGCTTAATAAAACAATCACCAAGTTCTCCCTAGAGAATTCTAGATTAATAACAGCATTGTTAGAAGGTTTGCCAATTGATTTGTGCTTTTTTGTTAAGATGTACGTCAGTACCTGTACACAGTGTGTCTGTGTGTGTGGGTGTGAAGCTTACCTTTATTGGCATCTTGATACTCATTAACTCAGCCATACGAGTCAGGACATCCCAGGGGGCATGGATCTTAACAAAGTGTACTTTGCCATCCTGTGAGTGCTGTAACATTACAAATACAGTGAATTCAGCTTACACTCTTGCGTCAATTAAGCGATATTTATACCGAGGTCAAATGTCCCGCGTCTCTTTCAGTGGGAAATTTCACTTATGATTATTTAATAGCATCACAGGAAAGTGTTTTATTTAACAACTAAGAAGTACATGATTGCAGTAGATTGTTCAGTATGTTCAGTATCATTACGAAAATGGTATAATAAGATATAAACAAAGATTACATGGCAATCACGGCTAGACTGGTTAAGTCCACATTAATTACTGTGTACATCTTTATGTCCATACATATGTCTACTGTCCGAACCTAACTAAACCGTTTTAAGACAAATTTATTTGTCTGTCATCATGTTAGTCCATTTATCCACTCACCTATATGTCTTGTTATGTACGTTTCTATGTTATATACACTCATACAGCGAGACAATTAAAAAACATATAGTCAAGTTACGTGCAAATACAGAAATACATGGACAGTACACAGCTTGACTCACACATCACAAATTCGATTATTACAAATATTCGCATAAATCGAAGTCATTTCCTGGTCCAATCAGAGCCGCGTTTAATACCCTGAAGCACCAAGCTCTGGCGACCGCGTGTACTTCGAAACATGCAAGCTACAAAGAGTATTAAACCGCATTAGTCAGTTAGTTTGTCAAAACATGCAGCTAGCCTAAACATATAAGCAAGCGCCTTCTAGCCATCCTTCTACAGGATTTTAGGCATTTCTTGCCGAGTGTTATTCGTCTTTTGAATGCAGTAAAGCGCCTTTATTATGGTCTGTTGAGCCCGATGATTATCGAGCACTGGTCACCATACAAGAGTACCGTGTTATGTGATCTGATGGTTGAGATCTCAGCACATCGCAGGTGTACAGACGCTGGCCGTTGTTGGGGCATGCCAATAAAGCGTTTTACTGTATGAGAACGAGCTGTCTGCCAGGCTGACACACTTGGTGACTGTGTATCCGTCTGTCTGGATCGGTGCTCAATCGTGTATTTAAACTGAAGGGAAACAGCTTTCTGAAGAGACCAACGGAGGAATCAACTCTTTAAGCACAAGCGACCCTTCAGTTTGGGTCTCTTTATAACGGTACCTTCTGCTACAACAGATGAACCAGCTTTGTGTTTAGTGCACATACAAGGCAACGGCAAACCCGTGTGAATATTCTGTCTAGTCGGCATCATCAAGGAGTAAGTCCAAGACAGCAGCATCTTCTCCTGCTCGGTGGCCAACGCAAACACAGAGCTAACTCTTGTGCTGGAGGTAACTAGAAATTAGCAAAAGGTTTTGAATCTACGACGCTGACTGATGCCAGTAAATCAGTAGCCCGGAGCTAAGTCCCATGCAACTCGATAGACCTGTAAAACGAATGCACCGACACAAAAATGGAAAACTGTGTAGTCCTGACGAGGTCATGGATCCTTCCTGTACTCAAACCGTTATACATGTGACGTCTGTATTTAGAGTATCTGACACAGAAATTTGTCAGAAGGAGCTGACTTCAGTCATCAAGTATGCTGAGTGTGAGTAGAAGCTGTCATGTGGTACAGCGTGTATGCGTGTCGGCATGGAGTCGGTTCGGTGGATTATTCAGCAATAAAACAGAACGCAAGCATTTCTGTTTTTAACTTCAGATAGCTATTTCGGTCTTCGGGCCTCATCAGTGAAGTACTGATATTGCTGAATGCCGGGCCTTTATATAGGCTGGCCAAAGTGAAATAGCTAAACTGAGTTGATTTATTAGCAACAGTTAAACTGAACATATATGACACCTGTCTTCGCCTGAAACCGGGTGACGCTTGCCGAGCTGTGATTTCAATTGATGTTTCAATTGAGGTGTTGAGTGTGAATGTTGTAGAGTGTGACGACTGGTGTGTTGTGTAGAGTCGGCTGTGCTTAGTGTGCAGCCGGGTGCTGGAGAGTGAACTTGTCTGGAGAGAAGAAAAACATGTGTATAACATGCATGCAAGTATTTTAAAATGATGCTGATGATGAGGCCAAGTTGATACTTAGCATTGAATGTGTTTTGACCACGTGCTCCTGTGAAGAGTCGAAATAAGTTATCGATCATGGCTGTCGTTCTTAGGCTAGCGACGAGCCTGTGGTTTCTGGTAAAGACAAGCCAGGATATCCCCGTGTCGTGGAACAGAAGTAGTGAATCGTAGGTCTTCTATTGTCTGTAGATGTTGAAGAGCTATGTCGAGTCAAGCTCGATAGACTTGCTAAAGCGGCCAGCGCCGTCGACCTTGTATAACCGCTGCCATGCATCCATAGGTGTATCACACACACCGGTACTCGACAGTACTCGGCCTGTGTACCACACGCCAGTACACGACAGTACACGGCCTGAGAAACCATGAACACATGCAACTGAAGAGTTACTGACTTTCACGGTATCGGGAAAGTTTACACGCGAGAGAAACAAGCACAATCATTCATAATAAAGTCCTAGCGTCATTCAAAGTGAACCGCACTTGAACGAAATATATACCTCCGTCCCTCCTTACGTTGGCCCTTTCCAAATGCCTACATACTACGTAAGTCTCAGGTGTGTGAGGATA
>JAADCY010000068.1 GCA_013154205.1 Thermoproteota archaeon
AGAACAGGCAAAACACATTTCGTTTAAACCGAGTGATAGCCATGAGTGATTACATAAACCAGTTAAAAACCCTGTTAATGGCGAAGCTGCCAGAGTATAAGATAATGGTGAAAAGCCCCAGCGTATTTGCCCTAGTAAAAGACAATAAAATCTATGCTATCGTTAAAGACCAGGGAGACTACGTCATCGTAACCATCGCTGGTAAGGATTACAAGTACGATAAATGGTACACCAAGCCAGAGCATTTGACAACAGTCCTCGTAAACTATCTAAAGGGTAAGTAATGGGAAAAATAAGAGAATAAAGAGAAAAATAGCGAAATCCTGTTTTTTATACCGCTGATTACTTAGCAGTATCCATAATCCGTGATTCTATATACTGAGTTATAGGGGCCTTTAATCTCTCTGATACCATTGATGCATATCTTCTTGGAAAAGAAAGGAGCATCAATAACCAGTGTCTCGGCTTCACCGCCTTCGAATGCGGGGTTAAACCCATACCTTTCCGCCAGCTTGATAATCAGGGATATAGTCTCATGGTCATCTATTACTTTTCCTAGAAGGCTATGTGGTAAGCCGTATGATGATATGCTTATTATCATGAACTTTATCCCAGCATCAATTAACTCATACATGTATTTCTTCTGGTCAATCCTCCATAGCGGAGTATATGATTTTAGGCCGAGCTCTTCAGCGATCATAGAATAACGCATACGTTGATAATCACTCAGTAAAGCACCTGAAGCTACACCTTCAATCCCATAATCATCCCTAGCGACCACCAACGCTTTTCTCAGCGCTTCAAGTTCCTCCTCGGGCCTAGAAACACGGATCGTTACTAGTGGGAGGCCTATAGATTCTGCCTGTAGCCGTAGAATATCCTCCATAGGTCTATGATAGAGCATTGAATCTTCATAATCAGGGATAATAGATACGAGGCATCTAACTCTAAATCCCTGGATCATCATCCAGTAAAGAGCAAAACTACTGTCTTTACCACCCGTGAAAAGCACTGCTACATCTAAACACATCAACCATCTACCTTCCAACCTATAAACCAGGTAGAAATAGAATTAAAGAATAGTGATGCATCTATGCCTGGACGCATCAAGGTTACAGTGCTAATAGACAGTAAGGATGGTAGACGTAGTGATCTACACAGAGTCCATGGATTATCATTATTCATCGAAGCCTATGATAGATACATATTATTCGATCTAGGGCCAGCGGATAAATACTTGATCGAGAACTCCGAGAAACTCGGAATACCCCTAGACCTGCTAGATGCAGCTATAATTTCCCATAGCCACAGCAGCCATGCTGGAGCACTCGGAGGACTAGGATGGGTTTCCCCCTACCTCGACACATACATACCGTACGACACCATGCCCCATCTAGGTGTTGTCGCTAAGAAAAACGGTCTCAGACCAATAGAGCTCCTTGATTGGAGAGAACTATGGCCTTACATATATGTGACCCCACCAATATATGGTCCCCCATGGGAGCATTTCCTCGTAATTAAAACCAGTAATGGCCTCCTGGTTTTCTCGGGCTGTACGCATCCGGGTGTCGATAAAGTTGTTTCCATATTAAAGGATAGATTTGGTGAACACGTCGGCATCTATGGATGGATAGGCGGTTTTCATCTAAGCAATGCACCGCGCAGTATAGTGATGGAAACAGTTAAGAAACTTGATTCTCTAGGCTTGGAAATCGTAGTACCTCTTCATTGCTCGGGAAAGACTATGAGCGAGTATTTATCTTCAACAAGCATAAGAGTTATCGATGCAGGAGTAGGGGACACTATTGATATAGATGGTTAACGTGGTGTTGAACACATGGATTACCTCAAAGAAAGAGAAGCAATAGTAGATGTTATGAAGACTCTCGTGATGCTTGGACTAACTAATCCGAAGGGGGGCAACGCTAGTATCAGGCTGGGTAAAACCATCTTGTTGACTCCGTCAGCTCTGCCTAAACATCGATTATTACCAGAAGATATTGTGCTATACGATATGGAGACTGGTGAGTACCGGGGAAAACACCGTGCATCAATAGAGTGTAACGCTCACCTATTGATTTATAGAAGGATCGATGAGGCGAAAGCGGTTCTCCATGCCCATACTCCTATTTCACTAGCACTAATAGATGCTGGTATAGATCTTAATCAGGAGAAGACCGTGGAGTCAGAGTACAGTATAGGAAAGATATGTGTTGCTGAAGAAGCACCGCCCGGGACTTTGGAGCTAGCGGAAAACGTTGCCAGAGCCGCGGAGAAGTGTAGGACAATAGTGGTTCCAAGACATGGAGTCTTTGTATGGGCGGGCAATATATATGATGCGCTCGACACTATTATCTCGCTAGAATCTATGGCTAAATACTATGTTGTTAAGAGGCTTGCTGTGAAAAACTTATTGGGATGACTTTTTCTTACGGTATTTTGGATGGTATTTCTTGATATGTTCTTCCTTGACGTGTTTCAGCTCGTCCTCAGGCAGTATGGCCAGCAACTCCCATCCAAGGTCGAGGGTTTCCTCTATTGTGCGGCGCTCATATTCTCCCTGGCCTATGAATTCCTTCTCGAACCTATCGGCGAATTCAAGGTATTTCTTATCACGCGGTGATAATGCCTCTGTACCCACGACAACGGCTAGTTCTCTAAGCTTAACGCCCTCTGCATATGCGCTGTAGAGCTGCATGAATACGCCTCTGTGATCTTCTCTTGTTTTACCTTCCCCTATACCGTCCTTCATAAGACGTGACAGGCTCATCAATATATCGAAAGGCGGGTATATGCCTTTTAGCCAGAGCTGTCTAGACAGTACTAGCTGTCCCTCGGTAATGTAGCCTGTCAGGTCTGGGATCGGATGTGTTATGTCGTCGTCAGGCATCGTCAATATAGGCATCTGTGTCACACTACCTTTCTTCCCAGCCACCCTACCTGCCCTCTCATAGATTGTTGCCAAGTCTGTATACATGTATCCTGGATAACCTCTCCGGCTAGGCACCTCTTCTCTCGCCGCACTAAGCTCTCTTAGGGCTTCACAATAATTGGTCATATCAGTCAGTATTGCGAGGACATGCATATCGTGTTTCCATGCAAGATACTCGGCCGCTGTTAGGGCGACTCTTGGAACAGCTATCCTCTCGATCACAGGCGAGTCAGCGGTGTTTATGAACGCAACAGTGTTCTCGAGAGCACCGTATTTCTTGAAGTTCTCAATGAAGAACATAGCGTCGTCGTAGCTAACACCTATGGCGGCGAAGACTATAGCGAATCTTTCTTCTTTCCCACGTACTCTGGCCTGCCTAACTATTTGCGCCGCTATCCTGTTGTGTGGTAGGCCTGAGCCGCTGAATATTGGTAGCTTCTGCCCTCTAACCAAGCTGTTCAGTCCATCGATAGCGGATATGCCTGTCTCGATGAACTCGCTTGGCGGGAGCCTTGACGCCGGATTTAGAGGGGAGCCATTTATATCCTGGTAGTCTTCGGGGACGATGGGTGGGCCTCCATCAATGGGTCTTCCGAGGCCGTCGAATATTCTTCCGAGCATATCGATGCCTACTGGTAGTTTGAGGGCTTCGCCAC
>JAADCY010000244.1 GCA_013154205.1 Thermoproteota archaeon
ACAAGCCATAGTAGCCGGCGAGATAAACGAAATAATCAAGCGCCTTCTCGTCGAGCTCGAAGATCGGTAGTTCGGGGACCCAGCCTATCTGATAGCTCGCCTCACGCTTCTGCCTAGTAATAGAATAGCCGTCGACAACCACGTCACCACTATTGGGGCGAAGCACACCAACACATATCCTTATAGTAGTCGTCTTACCAGCACCATTCAAACCAACATAGCCGACAATCTCCCCATTATCAACCCTGAAACTAACATTATCAAGAGCCTTAAAACCTCCAAACCACCGAGAAACACTATCAACAACAAACAATGCAGCCCACCACTACGATTCCATAAATAATCATTAAACAATAAGAATAATTCTTCATAAAATACCTTACTTCAAACAAAAGAAAGCAGAATAACGTTGTATAATATTTATTACATATAAAGATTTCTACCATAAACAAATCCGATCTTGTGTAGAAGAAAATTTTTATATCGATAGAAAAAATGAAGGCGGAAAAAATTAGGCGGAGATGATATGTAGTGAGCCGCATAATAAGGCTCAAAGACCTGCTCCTCGCCGCAACTCTACTAACAATAACAGTATCCCTAGTAGTGGCAGTACCCGCATATTCATACATAAGCTCCAATGCAAGTCTAGAAACAATTGCAGTAATACGATCCTGGACCTGCTACAATTTCTTCAAACCAGTAGGCAAAATACAATCGTACCTAAACACCATAGCGGGAGACGACATAGAGTATGTGCCTGCAAAAATCCCCGACGACAACGCCTTAATAATCTATGTAGGAATAGCAACGGATAAAATAATAGATAAGAGCGGAAAACTAACATTCGGGCCCAACAACAGTCAGGACGTCGGTATAACTGCTGTAGGGGGTGTATTCTATAGATACGCTAATAGCGAAATAGTCAAGAATGGAATTCATTACAGCTTCAAATTATACCCTCAAAAAATAGTATTTAGACTGAGAAAAGTACAAGCCAATGTCAAATACACATTCAAAGCAACAGTCAAAGCCTCAACAAAGGCTGAGGCAGAGGCATATCTAGAATCCAAGCTGAACTTTATCGTTGGATCAGCAGGATTCACCATAAAATACGATGCCAGCCTATCGACTAGCACCGAATACACATTTACTGTGACGGTGACTGTCGATAAATATTACTCGTTTATGCAGGCACTAGGATATTATAAGTTTGAAGCGTGGAGCAACTTAGGATACGACTATGGCGTAGTACCGTTCAATACTAATGTAACATCACTGATACCAACAGTAGTTGAGCTAAACGAATACAATGTTGCAAAGAACATATAACATGATCGCTATATCAGTAAGATTGTGGAGGGTATATAAAATGCTCAGCTATAAAAAGAAGATATATATAGTTATATTTTTCATTGCGCTATTCTTGTTTTCCTGTCTGAATTCTAGTTATATGATAGTTTCCTCATATAAGTCTTTCTTTTCAATGACAAAATATACAAATGTTAATCAAGTTGTAGTCTTACCTGCATCAGTCACGCTACTAGACAATAATTTATACCCTATAATAGTATCATTGAAAAACAAAGTTCTTTCCAACTTCTTGTTTTTCACGAAGCTTAGTAATGGTAGTCTTATAGGAGTTAGAATAAAGGTAGTAGCGGGATCCGACAATAAGGATATTGTTGTAAAGTATATCAACAAGACTTTCGATACCATACTAAATTGCACAGATCTGAACTTTGTTGTATACTTGCCTAGCTCGATGGGCAATATTTATAGACAGCTTATCTTTTATTATCAAAATATATCAATAATCTACGCTAATTACAATACTACACACTATATGGTAAAACTAGAAATGACTAGACCATATATTGGGGATACTTCAATCGAGAAGTATCTAAAATATAAGGATTTTGTCCCCCCTGCATACATCAACTATACTTTTCTTGTCTCCAAAAAAGACGGTAAAGCATACTGGATAAGTAGCAATAAGACTGTCTATTGCGGATACCTACCACTTCTACCTCCGGTAATAATCAATTCGACACGATATTGGTTAAAAATATTAAATAATATTGACATGTTGATTAATACTATAAAGGAGAATAAGGAACTTTTAGTCCAACTTGTTCAAAAGATGGAGAACGAAAACAGGACACAGAGGTTCGGAACGATAAGTGTATTTACAAATAAAATTAGCGAGGCAATATTTGGTATAAGGTATAGGTTTTTCTCAACTGTAATCACACTGTTCTTTTTCGGTAACAGTATTACGGTGTCTCAGGAACCCTTGGTTGAAAAAGGGATTAAAGAACTAAAAGTAAAGGTTGTAACGAGGAAATGGACCTTCCCTAATTTAAATAAGATTGGAGACGAATTAAGACCAGGGGTCAATAGGTTTATCAATAGTGGTGATCTAGAACTCTTACGAAAAACTATTATACAGATTGTTAACGATCTTGTGGTCACTAAGTATAAGACAATAAATATCACTCAGGCTTCAGGCGACGTAGAAATACCGCTTAATAAGCGTTATATATCGACTATAATACTGCCATCAATACCTTATATCAGGGAAAAACTTAGGTCACCTTATCTACTTATATCGTTTACTGGTGTTAGTGGATCCTTCAGGGTAAGATACGAGGGTTTCGATATAGAACATGTTAAAGAAGTCATAGCGAATCAATATAGCCGTATTGAATACTTGGAGAATTTTCTATTGGAAAAAATAGGAAACAGCTTAATGGATATGGTTGCCAGGGGAGAGGTTAATGAGAGCAAGATAATCAATGTTCTAGAAGAAGTGAGACAGATTATTGTGAGTTACATTAGAAATAGTAGTTCGAGTAATAATAATACTGTATCCGAGTCTTTACCTAGTAACGCCCCTCTTTTCACTCCAGGCCCTGGAGAGAGTAGCACGATGACGAAAAACACGGCAAGGCCAGCTGGATACGTACTTCTGGCAATACCAGTTATCATTTCGATTATTGTTGCTGTAGTCTTTCTGCTATTAAGGCGTCGGAGGGGCTAGTTCGATGGGTATTTTTCCTAGGCTTCTATGCTTGCTGGATTCTCTTTATTCTGATCTTAGGTTTTTCGAGGTATTATTGGTGATCTTTTCTTCTCTTATATATTCGGCTGTGTCTGTCTATGTTGTGTCGGGTTCACTCTTTAATGCTGTCTGTGTTTCTGGTGTTTATACTCCTTTTCTTTTCGTTAATGGTTTTGTCGCGAAGAACCCGGTTGTTGGGGAGGGTGTCTTTACCGGTGGGCAGCATATTAATGAGATGATAGTTTCGAGATTCTCGTTGAACGTGATGAATAATTTTTTGACTCTTGCTCTGGTCTTTATCGTATCCATGCTTGGTCTCCTGTATCCTATGTTTTCCCGGCTTAGGAGTCAGGGTCCGTTACTGCCTTTCAGGCTCTCAATCGATCCCTCTATTATCTACTTGTCTATCCTTGGGCTATCTCTGATCAGTTATAGTGCCCTTGTCTCTGTTTTCCTCGCATGTTTCGGGATTGTTTCCTACGCGTATAGGTTCGACCTGTTCGGATACACTGGGTCGCTACATGT
>JAADCY010000151.1 GCA_013154205.1 Thermoproteota archaeon
CTCTGCTGGGGTCTCCCGTGACGTCTTCGCCATTTATTATTACTTTGCCTTTCAGGGGTATGAGTAGTCCTAGGATAGTTCTTATCAGTGTCGTTTTCCCTGCTCCATTAGGGCCCAGTATCTGTACTACTCCATAACCTTTGATCTCTATGTTTAAGTCTCTGATCAATGCTTCACCATTATAACCCGTTGTTAGATCGATAAGCCTTATTTCCGGCTTCATCAATATTTATCAACCCCTAATACGTAAACTATGCACGGTTTAAGTAGAGTTTACCATTGTCTGTGCACAGGTGAATATATTGAGGATAGCCCCAGTATTAATTTTGCTAATCCTGGTATTCCAGGCCGCTATAGCACTTAATACGTACGCTGCACAGAATAGCGGCTTACTCATAGTGACTACTTTTGATAATTTAAAATATGATGTACAGCAACTGGTGGCGCCGGGAGATAGGGTTGTAAGTATAGTTCCTCCAGGAGTTGATCCGCATAGCTATAGTTTGAAGCCGAGAGACATAGAATTGTTGAAGAAAGCAGACGTAATAGTCTCTACGGGCCACGTATCCTTCGAGAAACAGATAGAGAAAATGGTTAAGGATGGGATGATCAAGGCCTATCTAGTCGAGATACCCGGTATTCCAGGGCTTAAAATACTTGATAATCCCGTGACTGGAGAGCCTAATCTGCACATGCCGATATATGATCCATACAACTATATTGTTTTCATCACCAAAATAACAGGAATTCTAATAAAGCTCAGGCCAAGCATGGAGAACGTCTATATGGAGCATATGAAGAACATCGTTGACAAGCTACTACAATTAATGAGCAAAGCAGATGAACTAAACGGCTACGGAGTCGGTGAATCACCGCCTGTTCAATATGCCGTGGACTGGCTAGGGCTCAAGATAAAGTACTTAGCAATGATACAGCCCGGAGTCCCAGCTCCACCATCAATCTTAGAGAAAATACGTTACGGTGCTGAACACCATATCATAAAATACGTAGTCGTGATAAAGAACAGCACCAGTAGTGCACATAATCTCCTCATAGATATAGCGGAGAAGTATGGTTTGAAAATAGTATATGTTCCGAGCCCAACTTCTCCGACAAGTATGCTGGTAAAGATAGAATACATTGTTAAAGAGATAAACAATGAAACCGGTTCGGCCACGATCACTAATCGTGAAGTAGAAGGTGGGACAGCGGGGATTACGAATAACTCATGGCTCCCTATAACAATCGGGATTACTTCTGCTTTCCTCATGGCATACTATATCCTTAGGAGGGAGGATAAGGGATGAAGCTTGAACTAATACTGGCAGGAATCCTCATGGTCTACGCAATAATACTCTCCATAGTATCTAACTGGGTATGGGTAGCCGTAATGGTTTCAGCAGCACTAACACTTGGTGCAATAAGTGCTTTAGTTGGTGCGAGGAAACTATTCTTCTTAGCTGGGGCAGCTCCTCATAGTGGTTTACTAGCAGCTCTAGCAGCGATACCATTATCCTTCATAACAGGTTATGACCCAGTATTAATTGCTTCACTCATAGGTGTATTACTGGTCTACATTGTTGGTTACGCAATACACCGCGGGCACGACCCCGATGTATCAACATCAGTATTCATAGCTTTCTCGGCATCTCTAAGCGTCATCCTAGCATACTATGTATTGACGAGCTATCCCGTACAGACAGATATATCAGCCATAATACTGGGCGACCCCCTCCTTGCAACACCGAGAGAAGCATTGTTCATGGTTGGTTTATCGATAGTATCATTCATCATCGTATGGACAACGTATAGGGAACAGGTCAGTATAGGCATCGATCGTGATTCGGCACGATTAGCCGGGATCAGGGTATGGGTGTACGACCTAGTGGTATTCACACTGCTCGGCCTGGCGGCTGCGGCCCTCCTCAGAATAATAGGTTTTATCCTAGAACATGTACTGATACTGATACCGGTAAGTATAGCATTGACAGCCTCAAAATCTTCGGGTAAAGCCTTTACAATATCAATACTATCAGCCCTAACAGCAGGGCTCCTCGGCCTCAACATAGCTCTCTACTTCAACCTACCACCCAGCGGCGTCACAGGCGCTGTTCTCCTCGCATACTACCTATTATCACTCGTGGGGAGGAAGAAATGACTGAGAAGAGGAGATTCGGTATAAGTATACCGTCGGAGCTCGCGGATAAGCTCGACAAGCTCTCGGAGAAACTAGGATGTGATAGGAGCAGGATAGTGAGAATGGCTATTGAGAACATTGTCCATGACCACCTATACTACCTTGTCAAACACAGGTGTAGGGGGATAATAGTCGTAAAAGGCTCTAAGGACATACTCGACCTTATAGAGAAGTACCGCGACCTAGTAATCGCGTACAATCATTACCACTTGGCGGACACGTGTATAGCGACAATAATAGTTGATGGGCTCTCAACAGATATCACGCGCCTACATAGAGAAATACTTGGTAGGGGCTGTAGCTCTAGATATATTCCACTAGACTATAGGAGCGATTAACCATGGAGCTAGAGGAGATCATTGAAGAATACGGGCGGGCTTTCAGGCCCAGAGAAGGATATTGGCTAACGAGAGGCCTTCTCGACGAAGTATCCTCTGCACGGGGATGCATCGAGGCCAGCCTAGACCTCGGTATAACCTGGAGAAAAATATGCTACGACAACGGTTTCCTCATAACAGATAATGTCAGAATACCCGCTATACCTCCGAAAGAACACGATAGAGTAGTCTATGTATCCAGGGATTTGGAGAACGCATACGAAGTAATTGCTAGAAAAGGATCAGGGTTCTACAAATTGAAGATCGCCAGGAAATACGGTGCACCAACACTCGAGATTAACGGTATACACATGCATCGCATCGTAGGCATCGATCCATGGACGGATTCAAAGATAAAGACTCTTGCGGCAAGGGTTAAGAAAAAAGCGAAGGTTCTCGACACATGTATGGGGCTCGGATACACGGCTATCCACTCATTGCTAAGGGGTGCTGACCTAGTAGTAACTATTGAGAAGGACGAAAACGTCTACTGGATCGCAGAGCATAATCCCTGGAGCCACGGATTAAGAGACGAACGCGTCATCACACTTCATGGAGATTCATCCGAGATCATAGGTTCTCTACCTGATGCATTCTTCGACCGGATAATCCATGATCCCCCAAGATTCACCCGCAAAACAGGCGATCTCTACAGCCTCGAGTTCTACAGGGAAGCCTATAGGGTATTGAGGATAAGAGGCATAATGTTCCACTATACAGGAGAGCCCCACCGGCACGGCGGGCCGAGCGTATTGAAAGGAATTAGTGAGAGGCTACGTAAAGCTGGATTCTACCCTGTATTCTATGATAGGAGGGCTCAGGGATTTGTATGCTATAAACGCATATAGTGTTAGTGTTTCATAGGCAGGAATGATTTATTCTACCCGGTCTTCTCGAGCTTTTCCAGTATCTCGTAGATATCCTTACTAAATCCAGGTCTGAGCTCACCGTATGCTTTCTTGATCTCTTCCCTTATCCTCTCATTGACATTGTAGCATCCAGACTCGTGT
>JAADCY010000141.1 GCA_013154205.1 Thermoproteota archaeon
AGTAGTTCCCAGTAACTATTCCCATAGCGGGAAATTACTCGAAGTTTGCACAAAGCAAGACTAATAGATAAAAAACCTTAAATAATATCCGAATAAGAATAGATCACAAGCACAGAGAAACTTCGACCAATGTAACAACCATAATAGAATTGAAGCCTAGATCAACGCTGTGCCTGTCTAGATAGACCTTACCCAGTAACAACCATAATAGAATTGAAGCATGTTTAGTGTTATCCTGTCGTTCGGTATTATTGATATTAGGGTAACAACCATAATAGAATTGAAGCAGCGTATGAACCCAGGACAGGCGAGGCTCTACCATCTCATACGTAACAACCATAATAGAATTGAAGCCTTTGACGAAGAACATGCCCCCGTCCTTTGTCATCAGTATGAGTAACAACCATAATAGAATTGAAGCTCCTATCCGGTATAGCCGGCACCGGCTTGACTGGTTTTAAGTAACAACCATAATAGAATTGAAGCTCATTTCTAAAGCCTACAACGTCCTTGTCTATCTGGTCGTAACAACCATAATAGAATTGAAGCTCATTTAATAGATTATCAGCGCAATTACCGGGCCAGAGGGTAACAACTATAATAGAATTGAAAGCTAATGCTCCTCGTCTCGTGGAGATTGTGCCGTCGCGCATGTAACAACTATAATAGAATTGAAAGAACATTGGTAATGAGACTGGATGGGCTATAATGGAGCTGAGTAACAACTATAATAGAATTGAAAGTGTTTACGTGCTTGTCGAGTCCGAGGTATGTTGCAATTCTCTGTAACAACTATAATAGAATTGAAAGAAGTTGTGCCTAGAGAACCTAGACGGCGTAACAATGTATGGGTAACAACTATAATAGAATTGAAAGCTCCAATTCTTCCCTATCGAGAACATACCAGTAATAATGTAACAACTATAATAGAATTGAAAGAAGCCCTACGCTCCCTCCTCTGCCTCTCCCTTACCCTCTCCGGTAACAACTATAATAGAATTGAAAGTCGAAGCCCTCGAAGAACGGCCTTACGTTGAAGAACCTTAGTAACAACTATAATAGAATTTAAGGTGGGCATTGTTTAGGTTAACAGGGCTAAGTTAGGGCATGATTTTGGTGTCAATCTTAATAGAATCACGGGAGCTTTATTATGTAATTTTGTTATATATGTAGTTGTGAGAATATGAAATATAGGATTGTATCGGCTGTTTTTGTTCTTGTAGTGTTTTTGTCATTATATGTTGTTTATGCGGATCTGCTTGGCGTGCTGGTTTTGAGTGATAATGATGTTCGGTTCCGGATTCCGATCAGACTAGATGATCTTGTCGGTTCTAGGCTTGTCGTATATAATGTTGGGGAGCATGATGTTCGTGTAGTAGTGGATAAAGTAATTTGTTTTATAGGGTTAGATGGCTCTCATAATTTTCAGCACATGGGTAGTGTTAGGGCTAGTGGGTTTTTGGTTGATGTTTATAGGAGTGGTGATGTCAGGATCTATGTTTCGAGTCGTGGTTTTGTCAGGGTTGTTGTCGGTGATGGGAAGTCTTTGCCATTCTTGTCTTATAGGGTGATCGATAAGAATGCCTCGTTATTGCGTGGTTTTCTCGAGGATCTTATGGGTGTTCGCGATCTACATGTTGTTTATGGGGGTGTTGGTGGTGAGAAGAGTGTTACCGAGATTGTCGAGACTGTTTATCCTAATGGTACGCATATAAGCAGCGGCCCTGTTGTACGTGTTGTTAATCCCTTTGACAAATACTATGTCGTGCTCGATGGCTTAAGGATTGGTTATCCCGTTAAGATCAGGGGTGTCGATAGGGATAGGGTGGGCGGTGGTGCTCCTCGGATCCAGTACTTTGAGCTCTTGGCGCCCAGGATAACGTCCAAGTATAGCTTCGTGGTTACAAAGAACATGGTAGAAGAGATCAAGAAATACTTCGACAGTGCTTTCAAGACCAGCGTTAACGTGTCCAGACTAGTCATTATCGATGCTTACCTACTATTATCGGATGACAAGAACAAACTGCTTCCTACACTGAAAATCCAGGAAATAGGCACTGGCAATGTATTATGGGTTCAGCTAGACACCAACAAGACAATCTTCATATCAGCAACAACATATGCATCATCAGGTGTAGGCCCGGATGAACCAGCAATAAACATACCATCAACAATAACAAGCGGTGCCAACAAGCTAAACAGTAATATACTCGTCACAGCACTAATCGTAGCAGGTATTTCTGTGATAGCGTTAATTGGGCTTACCAGAATCAAGAACCTTATTATTAATAAATAATTAGAGGTCTTCTATATTGCATCTTAGGAAAGAATTAAAGGTATTATTTACTGCAGCTATCGTTATTGGTTTTGTCCTGTATACAATATTTTTCCTGGTATATCATCCGTTTTACCCTTTGATGATAGGCAATAATAGTAGTAATGCAGGGTTCATTATTAATATTGGAAGTGTTAGGAAAGCTGAAGGTATAGTGGCGGGGTTGCTTGATAAGTACTGGTCTAAAGACTCTAGGCTCTGGGTTTATACGACGAATATTTACTGGAGCAGAAAAGACATACAGATCGAATTTGATAGTTATCCATTGAACTTCTCGTATGAGTTCAGGATTTTTGTTCTCAGGAAAATCCTTGGCCAGATCGAGGTGAGAACTGAGCTTTACCGTAATGCTCCGCATCATCCATGGGATAATGTAACATGGATACAGTATGACCGGGTTCACGACAGGCTACTAATATATCATAACGGTGTTTTCTCAGGGGATGAGCCTTCGGGGGCTGGATATATCAATGCGCTCTTCTACATTGACAGGTACAGGTTCGTAATAATAAATCTGACACCAGCAGAGTACTGCATACCGAACGGAACAGGCCTTACTACTTTCAAGTATAATGGAACCTATATAAAGCTCCCCAGCCCCTGTAGCCTCAAGGACCTTGAGCGTCTGAGGTTCTGGTACGTTTATTTCACACCTCCATATATCCATGCTTTTACCGAGCCCTACGATGAAGAACTTGCTCCGGCATACGTAGCAGATGTTGTCGTGATAACGCATAATATTACTGATAAAGTCTTCATGGACAAGGTCTTCAGGAACTACATCGAAGAACTGAACCAGTTAGAGAACACGTGGATCAAGAGATTCGATGACACGGGTTTCTCGAGAATATATGGTTCGGAAGGAAAGGTTGCCGGCATGTATTATGATATGAGAAAAATCCCAGAAACCAAAGAGAACGCGAGGTTCTTCACTGAATTCGAGGAAAACCTAACAAACATCCTCTGGCACACACTCATAAAACCCATACTACAACACATACATGTCCACGCAGACAACCTATGGGACATAATGTTCGCACTACTAATAAACAAGCATGAAGTAATATATTTGGAGCCATAAGCCGATCGTTTCTGAACTACTCATAGATAGCACTGGGTATGAAGAATCAAATATATTATTAGTCAGTATGATTGTCTAGTAATTATTCATAGTCAATTGTGTTGTTGTCGCTCCTTGGGGCTAAATACAGTATATTGTTTATAGAGTTTTATGTGCATGATCAACT
>JAADCY010000236.1 GCA_013154205.1 Thermoproteota archaeon
ATTTATTGTTTATATGAAGCTCAAAATATTTTTAAGCTTCTCTATACAATTATAATTGACTGACCAGTCAGTCAATGGCGATAACAATGACGAGAATAAAAACAATAGCATCAATAATGAAGAAATACCTACTCCTCCTAACCATAATAGTCCTAATACTAGGAACAATAACGGGATACCATATAGCACCCGCTGTAAAACAACATAGAGAACTACTCAAATACATCATAATAATACTAGCAATATCAACACTCTACCCATCAATGATCAAACTACGCCTAGGCAGGATAGGAAACGCTGCAAGAAATGGACGTTCATTATTCACAGCCTTGCTCCTCACGCTTCTCGTCGCACCCGGCCTAGCAATGCTGATAGCGAGATATATTGCTGATCCAACTATTAGCCTGGGATACGTTGCTGCAAACATAGTGCCCGCAAGTAGTGCTTCTGTAGGATACGTGTTACTGGCTGAGGGTAGCATAGAGCTAGCGACATCACTTGTCTTCATCACCATAGTTGGTTCATTATTCATAGGACCATTATATCTAGAATACTATGGAAGCCTAGAGATGATTAGAATCCCTGTCTCAAAAATCGCTGTCTCTATGCTTATAGCTCTCATAACACCGCTTATCCTTGGCCAGATAACACGATACTACCTAATAAACAGGAGAGGCGTCGACGAGAAAGAGATCCAGCCATACCTATCATTCGTGACGATGACATGTATGTTATCACTAATATTCTTGTTAATAATGAGTAAAGCACCTATTATCATCAATAAGCCGGGAATAGCGGCCACAATAATCATTGGACAAGCAATAATTATCCTAGTAGTTCTCGGGCTGCTCTGGCTTTTCACCAAGGCCTTCAAGATCAAATACGGTGATCATGCAGCCATAGCTTATGTCAGCATATCAAAGAATGAGAGCGCTGCGACAATAATATCTGCAGTTGCCCTGGGAGGCGCAGCTACTGTTGCACCAGCGATTATACCGGCTATACAGCCAGTGCTTTGCATACTGTATCTTCACTTGTTAAACCATATTAGAAATAAGTATAAATGAATGATTTTTTTATTCTTATTAACACCAATACTAATTTTTGCTCAGAAAAAACACTAGATAACGGGAACAAGCTTGAGCAGCAGTAATACCCGCGACAGGATCATTGAGGCGGCAATACGGGTCTTCGCGGAGAAAGGCTATAGTGGCGCCAGCATTGATGAAGTAGCGGAGAGGGCAGGTGTTTCTAAGGGGCTTGTATTCTGGTATTTTAAGTCTAAGAAGAACCTTGTCAGGGAGATCGCGCTGAGTGTTTTGCCTCGAACACTATTTGAGAGATGCGCTGAGGAATATAGTGGTAGAATGCTAATAGATTGTGTCGTTAACAAGTTCCTTGAGAAATACAGTGACCCTAATATGAGGAGGCTACTCCTATTCACTTTCTCCTATCAAGCGCTTGACGAAGAAATAGACAAGGAGATCTCAAGGCTCTGTAGCTCTACAATATCCCTCCTGGCAAAGAAGATTTACGGTAATAATAGTCTCGAAAACAGAGTCAAGGTAAGGAGTCTGATCGGCTCCCTCATATGCTATGTGTTAACACCACACGAATGTATTCCGCCCAGCCAATACGGTGGCGTGGTCAAGAAGATATTCTATCCGTCGTAAGAATATTTGAGGGAAAAACTTGTTGGACAAATTCATTCTCATTATTTGAGCTTCTCCCCTATCATGGATAGAGCTTTATGTATTGTTATGACCGCTTCTGCACCATGCACTAGCACGGCTATTGAGGCCGCCTCGAGGAGTTCGTCGAGCATTAATCCTTCTTTTAATCCCTCCTTGATGCATCCTGCTAGACAGTCTACACAGCCTATCGAGGCGTAGGCGGCTGTTAGTGCTAATCGTTTTGTTCTACGGTCTAGTCTACCGGGCTTCTGCGCTGTCTCGCGGAGCTTCTTGAATGCTTCGAGGAGCTGAGGCGATATTTTTTCTAGTGTCTGCATTGGTGCTGGTAGTTTCTCGGTCATTCTTTCTTCTCACCGCTCATTTTCTTCTTGATCTCCTCTAGCTTCTTCCTGGCCTTTGTTATTACCTGGTACTGGTCTCTCCACGCTCTTAGTTCTCCTAGGTGTGGGAAGATTATGGCGTCGCGTGGACACATCTTGGCGCAGGTATCGCATCCCACCATGCAGTTGTAGGGCCTTGCTACTATGGGCCTCATTTTCTCGAAGTCCCAGTCATATACTGTTCTACCAGCGCATGTTATGAAGCAGATACCGCATCCTATGCATCTATCGTATTTTATCCTGGGGTACCATGGGATCTGTTGTCTGGGTACTCCCCACCAGGGGATGCTTGAGAAGTCCTTGATCGGTCTTCCGAGTGCGTCTTTACCTATGATTTTTGGGCCTTGACTCATATTCATCGCCTCTCAATCAATGAATTTTTGTTCATTATCTCGGAATCTCTTCGGCTATTAATAACTGTTTCTATCTTCATATGAATAATTTATGAGTAGAAGAATGTTTTATCTTATCAAATAATCTATATGCACACCATGTAGTGGGAATATCGTGGAATCAATAAAAATATCAGAACAACGAACACATTATACGATACCAATAATCTGTATATTAATAACGAAAAGCTTTAGAGAAAAGCCAACAAAACAATTCAATTGGGGATGAAATTCTTGCCAGGAGGCTACATGGGCAGACTCGCACGTATAAATCTCTGGAACGAGAAGATCAGGATCGAGCCTCTACCGCCCGAAACCATTCTCAAGATGTGGATCGGCGGTAGAGGACTAGGCGTTTACCTAGCACTCAAAGAAATACCTCCCAGATGCGATCCACTAAGCCCGAGCAACAAGCTCTTCCTACTAACAGGCCCAGTAACAGGGGTAGCCGGAGTACCCGAGAGCGGCAGATGGTGTAGCGTAACAAAAAGCCCATTAACAGACACGATACACGACAGCCAGAGCGGCGGAAAGTTCGGCCCAATGCTGAAATTCGCGGGATTCGACGGCATAATCCTCGAGGAGACCACAGAGAAGCCCGTCTATATATGGATACATGACGGCAAAGTAGAGATAAGGGACGCTCACCACTTATGGGGCCTAGACGTACACCACACAACGGAGAAACTAGTGGAAGAACTATCCGCGGAAGTAGGCAAAGACGAGGCAAAGAACATCAAGGTAGCCGCCATAGGCCCTGCAGGCGAGAACCTGGTCAGGTTCGCAGCGATAATGAATGATAAGAACCGCGCCGCGGGCAGAGGAGGACACGGAGCAGTAATGGGCAGCAAGAAGGTCAAAGCAATAGCTGTACTAGGCCACGAGAAACCCAAGGTCGCCAACGAAGCATTATTCAGAGAAGTAGTCAAGGAGGCCGCCCGCAAACACCGCGAGAACCCAGTAACCAGCGAGGGATTACCGAAGCTAGGAACAGCAGTCCTAGTCAACATCATCAACAACGCGGGGATCTTCCCGGTCAAGAACTTCAGGGAAAGCTACTTCCCACACGCCGACAAGATAAGCGGAGAAACAATGGCTGAGAAATACCTCGACA
>JAADCY010000183.1 GCA_013154205.1 Thermoproteota archaeon
GTTTTCAGCCTCATCGGATATATTGGGAGCCCTTATTTTCTCTCATGGATGCATGTCCCGCCACACATATATCCCTTAGCCGTAATGTACGCCAGGACAATATTCACTGGTATACCGCTCGTCTTCCTCGGATTCGCCTACATGATCATAGCGAACAGTATGGGTGATACGAGGACGCCGACAATACTAAGCATCGTATCAAGCATAGCCAACATGGTGTTAGACCCCATCTTCATATTTGGCTGGCTCGGCGCACCAAGACTAGGCGTTGTAGGCGCTGCCGTAGCAACTATTCTTTCAAGATCACTTCTAAGCATCGTTGGAGGCTATTTCCTCGCTAAAGGAATCAGAGGAGCCAAGATCGAGCTCCGATACATGAGGATTGAGAAGTGGTGGTTGAAAAAGATATTTCACATAGGCACACCACTAGCGATCCAGCAGAGCAGCAACGCGCTGGGCTTCACGATAATGATGAGCTTGGTAAGCATGTTTGGAAGTGTTGTCGTAGCCGCCTACGGCGTAGCTATCAGGATCATTGATATCCTAACTGCTTTCGTGGGCTCGATAAGCAGGGCTGTATCAATCATGGTAGGTCAGAACATTGGGGCTGAGCAATATGATAGGGCTAAACACATATCTAACACAGGCTTGATCCTCGTCTTTACAAGCCTAACGATAGGTGGTATACTGATCTATATATTCCGCGGATCCCTGGTATCATTATTTATAAACGATCCGAAAGTCATCATAGAGGGGTCAAAACTCATAAGCATCTTCGTATGGAGCATACCGTTCTTCGGACTCTTCTTCGTCGCAGGAGCAATAGCTAATGGCTCAGGCCATACAAAGGCATTCGCCGTCATATCCGTACTTAGGCTCTGGGTACTAAGAATAGGGCTTAGCTACGTGTTCGCCCTCCTACTCCACTATGGGAGCACTGGGATCTACCTTGGCATGTCTATAAGTAATATTGTTGCGGGAATAATATCCTTGGCATGGATTAGGAGTGGGAGATGGTTGAAAAAAGTTATTGGTAAAGAACGCAAGGTCTAGTTTTTCTCATATATTATTTCTCCATCGATCATGGTCTTGACGACATTTAATGCTTCGTCAAGGAATACTATGTCAGCCTTGAAACCAGGCGCGAGCAAGCCGATCTTGTCCCTGTACAATGCATTTATTGATGCTGCCGGAGTATAGCTGGCCATCATTAGTGTTTCCCGTAGACTAAAGCCTAAGCTATGTACGTTTCTCACTGCTTTATCTAGGGTCAGTGTGCTTCCCGCTAATGCCCCGGTATCGGCTAGCCTTGGTACACCGTTCTTAACTATGACTTTTAGTCCACCTAATTCGTATGTGCCGTCAGGTAGACCAGCCGCACAGATAGAATCTGATATTAATACCATTCTGTGAGGCCCTACATGTTTGATGACGAACTTGACTACTGGAGGGCTTATATGTATGAAATCAGTTATCAGCTCGATGTAGACGCTATCATCTTCAAGGACCGCTATGACGGGGCCGGGCTCTCGGTGATGTATTCCTCTCATACCGTTAAATGTATGGGTTGCTTTACGTGCTCCTCTCTCGATGGCTAGTCTTGTCTGCTCATAAGTGGCATTAGTATGACCTATAGATACCGTTATACCATGAGCAACGGCATATGTAATGAGGTCTAGAGCACCTGGATTTTCCGGTGCAACCGTGATCTGCCTGATGAGGCCGCCGCTCGCCTTAATGTATTCTTCGAGCTCTTTAACCGATGCAGGCCGAATATACTTCTTGTTCTGAGCACCCGCTTTCTCAACGCTCAGGTATGGGCCCTCGAGGTGGAGACCGAGGATTCTAGCCCCCTTCTCCGGCCTCCACTCATTCCTTGCTTCTCTGATCGACTCCGCTATTTTGACCAGTGCTTCGTGAGGCATAGTCACTGATGAAGGAACGAAGCTTGTGACACCGTGCTTAGCGAGACCCCTGGAGATAGTATATATTGCATCCACGTCTGCTTCATCGGTATCTCTACCGCCATATCCATGGATATGTGTGTCAATGAATCCCGGTGAAATAATCAAGCCTTCAGCATTGATCTGCTCCGCTACGCTTCCCTGATAAGGCTCTCTACCGATTTCCTTGATCGTATTGTCCTCGACCACTATGTATCCATCGCTTATGAGCGTGAGAGGCGTGTATATCTTGGCGTGCCTTATGATAAATTGCTTCGGCAATCTGCATCGCCGTTTCTATTTTATATTATTACAGGGCTATTTACCTATCTATAATAAAACATTGTTATGAGACATCATTAGTTAAGACGATTATTTTGAATCAGATTATTAAAAAATTATAACAGCCTAATCCTCCCTCTGTACTTCTCTAATTGTTTCAGATTATACTCCATAGCTCCCGGTAGATGAGCACTAAGCCACACAGGGGGTTCAATACCCTTCTCGAGCAATAATTGAGTCGTCTGAGCAACGATGGAGTTCACAATAAACGTGTTCGCTATAGTTGATACTGGAGAAGTTTTCACAGGAAACCCTCTATACTCTATGACAGCATCGCCGGGTGGAACGTGGTTATCAATCACGAGGTCCACTACTTCGTATAGCTTCTTACCATAGCTATTCTTCGGCTCAAGCGTTTGGGAATACGCCACGCTTGTTATCCCTATCGTCTTTGCTCCACGGTTTTTCGCTTCAATAGCCATTTCCACTGGGAACTGGTTCTTGCCACTCGTAGAGACAACGACGACGATATCGTCTTCCCTAACGTTATGGTATTCGAGAATTACTTTGGCATAGCCCTTTACAGATTCCATTAGAGTGGATTTAATCGCTCCTGAAGCAATAGTTATATCGTTCCCAATCATGGGGTCAACGGGTACAAGGCCTCCGGCTCGATAGAATAGTTCTTCTCCAGCCATCGCTGAGTGACCTGCTCCCGCTACATGTATTATGTGATCATTTGACAGTGCTTCTGCGAATATTTCCGCTGCTTTCGCTATCTTGTCTTTCTCGCACTCATAGATCGTTCTGATTATTTCTAGTACTTTAGAGTAGTACTCGTATATTTTGTCTTCTTGGGCCATAGTGTTTTCACCGGAGGAACATACGGGGTCGTTTCAATATTTTTAAAACTAGACGTATTCTATTCTATGTTTCTCTAGTAATTTGTTTACGTATTCATAGACTTGATTCTTGGTGATGGTTTCTTCCACGATGTTTTCTGCTAGTCTGAATAATTCACTACTGTTTAGTCTGCGGATTACGTATTTTGTCCTTCCTACAAGGCTTATAGGTACACTTAGTTTTCTAATGCCTAGACCTATTAGGATAGGTATTGCATGGATTTTATTGGCCATTTCACCGCAGATGCTTATCTCTACTCCTGTACCTGTTGCTTTCTCGATAACCTCTTTAATAGTTCTTATAACAGGTGGCTGGAGCTCGTCATATAGGTAGTTGAGATTTTGATTGCCGCGGTCAACTGCTAATACGTATTGTGTTAGATCATTAGACCCTATGCTCGCGAAAGATATAGGTGCTATCTTCTTGAATAGATCCAGGGCCTTAGCTGATGCAGGTGTCTCAACCATGATGCCCAGTACGGGTATAGATACCTTTTCTCCTTTTTCTTCAAGTGTTTTCTTCACCATTATGAGTTCATCGTAGAATTCTCTGAGTTCTTCTGGCAGAGAAACCATCGGGATCATTACTTTGAGGCGATCACCATATTTATGGGACAGCCTAAGCACTGCTTTGATGAATGGTTCTAATAGAATATCTTTATGTTTCAATAAGAGCCTGATACCACGTACTCCGAGCTGCGGGTTCTCCTCATTATCGATCCTTATGAATTTCACTGGTTTATCTGCACCTATATCTGGTGCTCGCACAATGACTTCTCCCTTTACCAGCTCCATTATGTGTCCGATGCTCTCTTCGATCTCCTTGTCGGATGGCGGGGTCTCCCTATCCATGTACAGAAATTCTGTGCGAAGGAGTCCGACGCCGTCACATCCGTATTCATCAGCTATTCTTGCTTCTTCTACGGAGCCTATATTACACAGTACTTTAACCTCAACCCCGTCTAGGGTACTGGCTTTTCCATGTGCTTCCCTTGCATATACTTGTCTTAGTTTCGCGTATTTTTCCTCGAGCTCTCTATATTGCTCGATCGTGGATTGATCAGGATCTATTATGACCAATCCATTTATAGCGTCAAGAATAATTAGTTTAGCCTTACCAATATCGGGTAGTCCTGGGACGATCAGGTACGGTACACCATATGATCTTGCGAGAATCGCTACATGCGATGTTATACCGCCTCTCCTTGTAACGATCCCTTTTATCTCGTGCTTTACCAGTGCTGTGAAGTCTAATGGGTAGATCTCGTCGGCAACAACTATTTTCCCTCTATATAGTTCTTTCTCCTTCTCCATAGCTCCCAATAGTATCGCTATCAGCCTTGAAGCCAGGTCTCTAAGGTCGTAGAGCCTCAGATTAATCAGTTCACTACCGCTCTCCTTGAACAACACCTCGTATTTCTCGTATATCTTCTTCACTGCGAGCTCAGCGCAGATACTGGTGTTCTCGATGAGTTCTTCAGCCTCCATAACCATGGTTTCAAGCATCATTATCTCAGCATCAATAAGGTCTTTTTCCTCGTCGAGAGCTGTCTCCTTTAGTTTCTCAAGTCTTTCATTAAGTACTCTATGGGCGTTCTCCAAGCGTTCTTTCTCCCTGGATGGATCATCGGCTCGGCATGTTGTGGGTGTTTTCTCTAGATAATCTACTCTCCTATAGATTACTGGCTCGGCGATCGCTAGGCCTTGAGAAGCGATCACTCCCTTGTATTTCTCCATAAATATCTCCCTATTCCCACGTTATTTATATGCAGATAACAATTTTATGTATAGACGCCTAAATCCTTTATAATGAGAATTTAAAACAGTGATTAAAGGCGATCACTATGACCGGAATAGTGATAGTCTCCCACGGTAAATTCGTCGACGGAATACTTGACTCCATACGAATGCTTATTGGAACTGATGTCCTCGAGAAGATAGAATCAGTAATACTTACAGAAACAGAGAGCGTTGAAGGACTAACTGAGCGGATAAAGAACGCTATTGAAAAAGTAAAGGATGAGAACGGGGTCTTGGTCCTCGTGGATTTATTCGGAGGTACACCGTCAAGGGCTGCAGCTATAATTGCCCTGGAAAACCCGGATGTACAGATCGTATCGGGCCTCAACCTACCCATGTTACTCCAGGTTCTATTAAATATTGATGAAAAAGCAGATGAACTCGCTCGGATAGCTGTTGAGGCTGGTAAAGAAGGAATAATAAATGTCGGTGAAAAGATCAGGAGAGAAGTACTGAAAAAAGAAGATTAAACAAAATAATAGTTCTTACTTACAAACTATATTTCTCAGTCTTTCAACAATCCTTTTTCCTTGAGAAGCTTATAGAAGTCCTGTGGCTTGTCTCCAGGTAGCATCTGGTATCTTAGTTCAACACCCATTTCTGCTAGTTCCTTGAAGGCTTGGACATCTTCATCGTTGACAGCGAAATTCTTGACCACGAGTGTTTTGCCCTGTTTCCATGCGCTCTGCCCAACATTTATCCAATCTATGAATTTGCCTACTTCTTTGAATATTCTTAGGCAGTCCTTGGGCTTAGCGACTATTATCATTATGTTGTTCTTATCATTGTAGTTTTTGGACTTGAGCTTTTCAATAGCTTCGTTGACACTTAGCACTTCGACTTTTGTTCCAGGAGGGGCTAAGGCTATCTGTAATTGTTTCATCATAGGATTTGATGCTAGCGTGTCATCTACAACCCATATCTCGTTCACATTATAGGCCCGGGTCCACCCAACGGTTACCTGGCCATGAATATATCTGTCATCTATTCTCACAAGTTTAATAGGCATGCTTAAACCACCATCTATTCTAAGCAATCATATTGCATTAATAGAGAAAAAGAGATTTTGTGTTTAGATCCCCCGCACTATTATTGGCCGGTCTTTATGGTGTGCCTAGGACGCCTATTAGTCCTAGTACGAATCCTATTAGGAAGTATAGTCCCAGGACTTTGACTGGCGATACTCCTTTCTTCATTAGCCCGAAGGCGCCCAGCAGGAATAGAAGCGGTATTAGCCTTGGCATTATCTTGTCTATTGCGCTCTGGATGCTTATTGCTGCTCCATGCATTCCGGTTATCTTTACGGGTACTATTACGTTGACATATGTAACTCCCAGTGCGGCTATGATCGCTACTGCTAGTGTGGCTGCAACCGTCCTTATGACCTCGATCTTTCCGGACTGGAAGATCGTGACGATGTTGAATCCATACTTATATCCTAGCTGTAGGAGTAGCCATGCAACGAACCATACGACGGGTATCCATAGGACGAGCGCGACAATTGGGCCTAGAACGCCGGCCGTCATGGCTATTGAGGCACCTATACCGAATGCTATAGGCCTCCATGTGAACCAGAACATACCGTCTCCAAGGCCGGCTAATGGTCCCATTAATGATGCTTTGAGTGAACGTACTATGTCCTGGTTTCCACCACCCTCTTCAATAGCTACATCGATACCTACTATCAACGGTATCATGATCGGGTTCGTGTTGAAGAACTCGTTGTGCAGCTTCATCCAGCTCTTTAGCTCTTCTATGTCTTTCCTGAGCTTCTTCTCAATATGCGTCATTATGAAAGCATATGCTGTTCCCTGCATTCTCTCGTAGTTCCAAGCCCACTGGCTCGCGAACGCAGTCTTCAAGAATGCTTTGACGAGATCGTTCTTCGACAGGATCTTAGGTCTCTCAGCGACCTGTGTCTCAGTCCCTGTTGTTGTAAAGAGCTCCCAGAGCTCTTTCCTCCATACTAGGAATATGAGGCCTCCAATGAACAATGCAATGCCTAGTATTGGTATCTTTAGATAAGCTACTAGTACGTAGCCTAGGATGAACCATGGCAGCATCTCCTTTGTATATGTTAGTTTCAATAGCCACGCCAGACCGATAGCAGGCATTAGAGCACCTGCGACACCTAATGCTGATAATACCGTTTTAACCGTCGGGTTGGTCACAAACGATCTTATCTGCTCCACGGCGGCCTGGTTCATGCCTAGAGCGGCCATTGCTAGAACAGGTATTAGGTATGCTATGAACCATTGGAACGTACCGAGCGCTGCAATAATGCCTATCCGCCCAATATTGCCCTTGTCGATTTCTCGGTCAGCCCAGTGCGAGTAGAACACACAGCCCATTCTGGCGAGAACTATCTCTATATACATTGTTAGTAGGCCTACAGGTACCGCGATCGCCACGAGGCTTGAGAGATCCTTGGTACTAACACTTGTTATGCCGAGTATTTTCGCGAACATAACAGCTGTTATCGTGGCGACTACCGCGTTAGGCGCAGCTGCTCCACCGATAGGGAATATTCCTAGGTAGACTAGCTCTAACATAGCTGCTAATACAATTCCTACATCAGGGATTCCGAGAATGAATCCTACGATCGTACCGATCACTAGTGGTTCTGTCAGGCCGAACGGGTTGAATCCTAGGAATGTGTACACGATGACTAGTAGGAGGATTATTATCGCTATTAGCTGTAGCACTGTTATCGCGGCCCCAGTTGCGGCCGCGGGGAATAATGTTCCAATGCTTGTTGCAAACACTGTTTTAACGAGCAATAGTCCAATAATAATTGCGACATTTACACCTAGCATGAGGATTTTTCTACGGTCCCATTTGGGCATTATACCCACCGTTTTCCCATTCCATATTAAAATACTCAACGTCAATAAAATAATAATATTACGGCGGCATTTTGTAAAATTGTTAAAATAAAAATTTAAAGGGGATCGCTATGACCATCAAGGCCGAACTCAAAATCATAAATAAATCCGGCCTACACGCTAGGCCAGCAGTGGTGTTCGTCAAGGTATGCCGTAAATACAAGTCTAAAATAACGATTGAGAAAAACGGTAAGAAAGCAGATGCCAAGAACATTTTACAGGTATTATCGCTAGGCGTTGATCAGGGCGATACTATCACTATCACTATTGAGGGTGAAGATGAAGAAGAAGCCTTCAAAGAGATCAAGGAAACAGTGGAGAAACGGCTCGTAGAAGTTGATAAGAAATAAATAGTTTTACAATACGTCAATACAATTTTTACCATATATTAACGTAATTATTCGTTATTAATTAACGACTGTTCAAATGATTGAAAATATGTATAAGGAGACCGATGATACAACGGGAACAGTTATCTCGTCATTAACAGATATCCTTGTAGCAGATTCAGCAATAGTAGAGATCAAAGACACCAGTAAGCCTTGTTGAACAGGTATACCTGCGGCCATACAGCTCAGCAGTGAAACAATGAACATCGATATGCTACCAGCAATGGTTTTCCTCCTATTATACGGGACTCTAGGGCCGCCTAACGCTTTACCTACGATGGCGGCTGCTGCATCTCCAAAGCTAGATATCATTACTGCCGCGGCTGCTTGTTGTGGTGGTAGAAGAGCTATGATCAATATTGTTAATCCCCAGAAATACACTGTTCCTATGAATGTCTTCTTCTCCAATTCTTCTTTACGGGCCATTATCTCGTAGGTATGTCCAGCTATAGGTACTTTCCATTTCTTACCAGTTCTCAAGGCATACTCGTTTAGAGCGTATAGTGTAAAGAACAATATGCTGACCGCGAGCGCGTATGGTTTGCCCAGCCATTCTATGAATGGTATTGCGAAGAATCCGGGTATTACATGTATTGATTTCCTCTTGATCTCTTTCAGCACTTCTTCCCGGCTCATCAAGACCTATTCACCAAAATACTAGTGCTCCAAGAGGCAGTGATCCGAGGAAGAAGGCTAGTAGTCCCATGAATAACGGTATTTTGAGGATACGTGTTGCTTTCCAAGCATATCTTAGAGGATCTCTGATGATGAGTATGAAGGCCGTGAGTATTGGTATGTCGACGCCTAGAACGGCTGTTATGAGGTAGGCTGTGTTCATACCCATATATATGTATGGTATGGGGCTTATTGCGACGACTGTGAATAATAGTATAGAGCCTATTATGAGGGCTTGTCTGACGCCTAGCGACACAGCGATTGTCTTTACACCGTGTTTCTTATCGCCTTCGATGTCTTCTATGCCTTTGTAGACTTCTCTGCCTAGTATTATTAGATACGCATATATCGCTGGAACAAGTGATCTTAGTGGAGACGGTGCTGCGAGGCCCCCGTAGATCACCACCATTAGTGATAATAATGCTATCAAGGCGTTGCCGAGGAATCCTGTTTTCTTGATCCTCCATGAATAAGCGTATAGTAGTATTGATGCGGCTCCCGCCATTAATGGGCAGGCTGGGGGTAGGAGGAAAGATATTGTCATGCCGAGAACGAGTAGTAGAGCGGCCCCTGTCTTGGCAGATGTCATGCTTATTCTTCCCGAGGGTAGCGGTCGCCAGGGCTTATTAATACGGTCTATCTCTACATCGAGTATATCGTTAACGACATTGCCGTAGCATCCTATTAGTGTTGCTGATAATGCCAGTATTATCGCTGTCCATGGATTGGTTCCGCCGCTGACAACGTATCCTGTTATCGCGGCGAAGCCTATTACTATGGCGTTGCCTATTCTGAGCATCCCTAGCCAGTCAGTGATCTTGTTCCTGGTCAATCCGGGCACCGATCATTCTTGGGAGGACGTGTTATCTAGAACCATAATAGTGTTGAGGGAGAATATATAGGGTAGGTTGCCCTATCATGTGGGTTACATCATTCCTACTCCTTTAACGCCGTGCTTCCTGATATAGTCTATACTGTATTTTATCACGGCTCCCGTCACAGTGCCGAGCACCGCGAGGTAGATCAGGCTTATCAAGAACGTGTTCGTTAGTCCGAAGTATGGTTTTATCCCCGCTATTCCGGCCCTAGCTATCTCAGCGGCGTAGGTATAGGGTATGAAGAAAGCTATATCCCTTATGACCGGTGACATCCACGCCAAGGGGACGCCTAGTCCGCCGATAACGAACATAGCCATGTTCGTCACGTCGAGCATTACACCCGGTATTCGTAGCCTTAGAGATAAACATACGAGAACCATGCTGTATAGGGCCGCGTATGCTATCAGTAGAGTTATGCCTAGAGCCATGAGGCCAATATTCTTGATAAATATTATCGGTGCCCCGGTCAGGAAGTAGAAGGCTATCGCAATAACTGGCACGGCTAGGGCTGTAACTATTGTAGATGTAATTATTCTTCCACTGATGAGGAATATCGGATTAGTATTGTGCAGTATGTGGTCCTCGAATATTCTCCATGCAAGCACGAACCTGACCCAACCCACTATCAACCATATCGTGTTGTTCATTATGCTCCACATCACTATACCCCAGAATATCAGAACGGCTATGACGCTATGAGATCCTGCTGGTGAGAAGGCTAGGGCTCCCAGTGTTAGTAGGATATACCATATCATATCGGTTATAATCATGTTCATAAAGCCTAGCTTGTACCTGTGCAGCCTCACCAAGTGTAGCCAGACTATAGCGATCGCCTTACGTAGAGATGCCGTGCTTCCTGACATTCTTCTCCACACTCCTTAGACCCGGATATGCTACAAGGTTGTACAATATGCTCATCGCCACGAGTACACCAGCGATCCAGAAGAGCTTGTCGAGCGGGGGAACCCCGAATACCGATAGTATCTTAGCCGCCTCAACCACATAAGTCACAGGCACAATATATGAGAGGACCTGGAGTATTTTGGGAAGGAAGGTTATAGGGTAGTATACGCCGCTTACAAGGAGCATTAGCGGGCTTAGAAACGATACGAAGCTCTCCTCCTTAAATATCAGTGATAGACTACCAGCTATAACAGCTATCCCGATCAACGGTATCGTTGCGAGATAGACTAGCCCTAATACTATGAGAACCTTGACAAGCCCCACAGGCCCCTCCACTATAACCGCTACGGGTGCTACAGCTGTCAAGCTTATAGCGCTGCTGATCATAGTGGGTATGATTAAGCCGTACATGGCGACACGCTTCAAGCCCGGCGGGGAAGCCATGATGTATGGGAGTACTCCCAGCCATTTCAGATCTAATAGCGTCCAAGCAGAATAATCAACAACGTTTATGCTCGATACAAGTACGCCGCTGGCTAGCACGATATAGAATATCGGGTCACCCACACCTACTTTTGAGGCGAAGACAGATAGACTTCCAAGAGCTGTTCCCAGACCCAGTATGAAAGCAGCCATGAGGTAGGGCCATGCGAGAGTCATGAATGCGAATAACTTGTTGTTCTTTAACCAGCACACATAAGCATAGAACTCGGCCTTCACTATCATCTTGATGTATTCGAGCTCTCTCAAGACTCGGCACCGCTTGTCAGCTTGATAAAAACGTCTTCGAGGCTCGGCTCCATTATCTTCGCCTCTAGGATCTTGAGGCCCTTAGCCTTCAGGATCTCTAGTACGCGGTTGACAACGCTGTCCTCCATCCCGTTCTCCACAAGTACTCTTATCCTAACTTTTCCCTGCTTATCCACGTTGACCATGACTCTACCTATTCTAAGTGCTTCTTGTACGGCTTCTCTCAGGTCTTTCTCCGAGACTAGTTTTCCAGCGTAGCCCGTTATCTCCACCGGGATCTCTTTGCTCACCATACGTTTCAGCTCAGGAACCGTCCCCATCGCTATTATCTTGCCCTTATTGATGATCGCTACATAGTCGCAGATTACTTCGACCTCCCACATGTTATGACTCGTTATCAATACTGTCTTGCCCTCCTCATGGGCTAGCCTAACGATCAGCCTTCTGATATGCCTCGAACTAGCGGGGTCAAGTCCTAGTGTCGGCTCATCCAGTATGAGTACTGGTGGATCATGTATTAGTGCGCGAGCAAGACTCAGCCTGGCCTTCATGCCTAGGCTGAAGTCCTCGTAGAACTTCGTGTCCGCCCCGAGCTCTAGGAGGCCTAGGAGATCCATTAGTTCCCGTATTCGTTTATCGAGCTCTTTGCCGCTGAGACCTCTCAGCATGCCGAAGTACTTGAGGTTCTCGTAACCTGTCAGTTTCCAGAAGAAGCCGCGCTCAACGCTTAGCGATACACCGATTATCTCCCTTACATTTTCGGGTTCTTCGAGTACATCATGCCCCATTATCCATGCTCTGCCCTTATCTGGTATGAGAAGTGTGCTGAGTATCTTCACGGTCGTGGTCTTGCCGGCACCGTTAGGGCCTAGGAGGCCGAACACTATTCCTTTTTCGACTTTGAAACTAACCCCTCTGAGAGCCTCGACTCTTCTCACTCTTCTGTGGATAAGTCCTCTTTTCTCGACATAGGTTTTATGTAGGTCTCTAGCCTCGATAACAGTTGGCAACGCCTATCATCCACGCTGCCTTCGCCTACAATGGTTTTGAGAAGTGTTGACATTTATTATTTACCTTAAAGAATTGTATGTGTTAATGGTAGAAGGGTTCGAGGAATTAACCTGTAAACACTGTTTAGTATTCTGAAAAATGAATTATGTAGTGAGGGGAGGGGCCCCGGGTGCCGGATCTGGCGCGCTAGGCTTCTATGGCTACTTCTTCGTCTTTGAAGATATCCATTATGTCTAGTATTGAGTGTGCGCTTTTCTCCTCTTCGGGGTTGAATTCTTTTATCGGTATTCCCAGCTCTTCAGCTATTATTCTCTTCATAGCCCTTATTCCGGCAAGTTCTACCTTATCCTCGGGCGAAAGCTTCGGCTTCGAAATGAGCTTTGCTTCTCTAGCCATTATTTCTTCTAGTTCATGAACATATTTCAGCAGTATGAAATTGCTGATCTCTTGTGCACGATCATAAATATTTGGACCCGTACTCATTTCTAACACTACACCTCAAGCCGATACCTTATACCTCTATCTAGCGAATGGTTCGAGCCGGGTTTATAATGGGGTGGCAGGAGTGTTAATCCCGTATACGGGTCTTATATCTCAGGGTAACAACTGGGTATCAACGCTATTCCCCGTCTTTTATCCCCATATCATGGCATGTGATCAATGGTGATTAGGAAATGGCTAAGGCAGTTGTGAATATAACGGTGACTTATGGTTCAAGTATTGATGCGATCGTGTTAAACGCTGTAATGGTCGCTGCCTCCGAGCTGGGCAAAGACGGTATTGAGCCACGAATACTCCAGGTCTACCAGCCCGGTGCGAAGCTAAAGGTTAGCGTTAACGGCGTCGAGATCGATATCGATGAGAACCTACATGAGAAAATCATTGAGACAGCATATGCTTCACTAATAGAAGAAGACTATACTGATCACAGGGATTTCCTTGTAGATGCTGTAGCTGCTGCAACGTCTTGGAGCGATGAATCCTAGAGTGACACGAGTATACCGGCTATCAATGCCAGTATTATCCCGGCTACCTGTGTAGGCTTGATCTTTTCTCCCAGGAACAGTACTGCTAGGATAGCAGTTATTGCCGGATACAGCGCTGTTAATGGAATTATTATTGATGCCTTCCCCCTGCTTATCGCTATCATAAATGTCAAGTATCCTAAGCCACCCATGATCCCTGCGATCGCGGCGTACAATGCATACGTGTTCAACGGTAACGTGAAGCCCTTCGAGTACATGTAGAACAGGAGAGCTAGGGTGAAGCTTGAAAGACTACTTATAAAATAGACTTCTCTCCAGTCAAGCTTCATACCAGCTATCTTGAGGACATAGCCCCATAGACCCCATAGGATGAGCGTCGCGATAGCAGGCAACAACCATTCATGTGCAGAACCCATACCCTACACCCACGACCATTATTGTATTCCCAGCAAATCTATCCTCTAGGGATGAATACTAGTTATTAACGTATTTCATAAACAATATTTCAATGACGCCGTGGGAGGTGAACAGTCTTAAAACATGTTGCGAGGCTAGCATTGATAGTCCTCACAGTGATCGCTACGATGACCATGTACCCAGTAATAACACATGCAGAGCTTCTACATGAGACCCTTCATCTCAAAACGCATGGGAACAATACATTGCTCACCATAGTTTTTAAGCCATTATCAATAGGGAGTTATGGCTATGCATCAATCTACTTAACCTATAACGGTGTCTACGCCTATGGAGTAATTCTCCTAAAACCGCCAGCTAAACCCTCAGAAATATATGTTATGGCAGGCGATCAGAACCACTGGTACGGCCCGATCATAAAGGACAACCTAGTAGGACACACCATTACTGTAAAGATCTTAGTCATTCAGAACAATACACTATACTATAACATAGATGGAAGTACCGGAAAATGCAATCTAACATACCTCCCACCACTAACAACACTACACATAGTAGCAGGCAACATTACGGGCCGCGTATCACCCAGCCCAGAAATAGTTTTCAATAAAATAGCAGTCTACGTGACAAACAATACCTTATCAGGCAAAACAATCGATGAGATCATAGTTAAAGGCTTAATCCCTGCAACAATGATACTAGCGCTTAACACGACATACACTATAACACATACCACTACTACCACAACAACTACTAGAACCAATACAACCACTACAACTACAACCATAACACCACAAACAACGACCACAACCACTCCGTCACCAACAACGACAACTGCAACAAGCAGTCCAGGCATACTACCTGTTATCGCGGTAGTAGTTGCTGCAGCTTCTATAGTACTAATACTTCTCATGTGGAGAAGACAAGCTACGAGGAGTGGGAAGAGCTAGACTTCCTAATACTACCCCTATGAGGCAATACATACCTATACATTAGTAATAGTACGACGGCGAGGATTAAGCTAGAGATCGATGCGTAAAGGATATCGAACTTACTACCTCTAACCACCGATGCTATCACTTCTCTAATACTAATGACGAATCCGACCTCAGCGATCGCGACGAGATACATTTCTGGCTGACGGCGGCCGACAATGATGCTTCTAATTATCTCGGCGAAAACAATCAGGAGGAACACATCGTTTACCGTTATCTGTAGCTCTCCTATGCTGACGGCTTGATAGTTCCAGACACCGATTATATCCCTGACAATAATCACTGTTGTAAGGCCGATCAGTATCGACATGACCGCAATAATCACTATGTCTACAGCGAGAATAAGCATTCTACCATATTCTACAATATAATGTATTAGTTTCTTCACGCTCATGATAGATCAGCATATTGCTTTGATCTAACCTATTATTTTGTATACAGGGAATTTAACGGTTTTTCAAGATAAAACATATCATACATAGTTTCATACACTGATAAAATCCTCTGGGGAGGAGAGAAGAAAAACAAAATATATTATGTATTAGTGTGTCTCCTTGCACTATACCATTGTACAGTGATCACTGTTTTACTGCGGGTAGGCTACCTCGCCGAGCTCTATCTCGTCGAGGCCTGACTCCATCTCCGACTCCGGTACTTTGACCTGAGTGAACCTTGATATTATCCATAGGATGAACAGTGTCACTACGAAGCTGTACACTGATATGAATATTGCTGCTGCTAGCTGTTTGACGAAGAATATCGGGTTGCCGTAGAATAATCCGTTTTCTCCCAGCACTTGGCTCGTACCGAAGAGTCCTAGTAGTAGGATACCTGTGAAGCCTCCGATACCGTGTACTCCCCATACATCGAGGACGTCGTCCCATCCCTTCTTGTTCTTATACATTACTGCTGCGTAGCATACTATGCCGGCCACGATACCTACTATCATCGCTGCTTGTGGCATGATATAGCCTGCTGTCGGGGTGACTGTTGCCAGTCCTGCGATAGCGCCTGTACAGAAGCCGGAAGCACTTATCTTTCCGCCGCGTGCAACATCTAGGAATACCCATGTCACAGCCGCGAATGCCGCGGCTATCTGTGTGTTTGTGAAAGCTATGGCTGCGTCGCCGCCCGCACGTAATGCGCTGCCAGCGTTGAAGCCGAACCATCCAAACCATAGTAGTGCTGTACCTAGTGCGACCCACATCAAGTTGTGTGGTCTATTCTTTACTTTGCTAACACCGAACCATAGTGCTGCCGCTAATGCTGAGAATCCTGCTGTCGCGTGTACTACGAGTCCTCCGGCGAAGTCCTCGACACCCCATTTCTGCAGGAATCCTCCTCCCCATATCCAGTGTGCTACTGGGAAGTAGA
>JAADCY010000172.1 GCA_013154205.1 Thermoproteota archaeon
CTAGTTCCTCGTTCTCATAAACTATAGTGTTATTCCTTGTGTTAACTACTAACCAGTTCTTCTCAGGATCAAATATTATTATCTCACCATAGAGTTCGGAAGCTCTAACAATATCATTAATATCTTCAACTCTGATTACTTCTTTATTCCCTTCAATGAATCTACCCTTGAATATTCTTGACTTGTATTTCTGCAGTACCTTACCTGTGCGATATCCGCTGCTATCGTTAATGGTATAATAAGCTACGGCGCCCAGTGATGAGAGCATTATAGTTGCTGATATAAGGGCTGTGTAGAATGTTTTTTCTCGTAGCCATTCCGTATTGAATGAGAGGCCGAGGATCGATGTATTCGTTGGTATGTATGTTGCACTCTCCCTGTTGATGCTTAATGTAGTGTTGTCTATTTTTGTTGTTATAACCCTGTTTAGTTCATTATAATGAACAGTTATTGTAGGTGTGAATGAGTATACTTGATATGCGTAATTATAATTTATCGTGAATAATACTTTGTATTTTATCGTTATTGTGTATCCTATAGGGTGAAGGCCTATCTGGCTATTTACATCTTTTACGAATTTAGTGTATTTATCGAAGGATAAGTACCCTTTATCAGTAAATGTATTATTTGTGGTTAGCAGGTTTTCGTTGATAATAGGTTTTTTCCACGATGATGTCGATATTTCTACTATTTTGACTGCTTTGATCGATACATTCGTTGGCGATCCGTAATCGGGGTCCTCACCATACCTGTAATTGATCGTAATATTGTATAGTAACCCCTTGGCAAGCATCATGTAGATAGAACTGCTCTTAATCACTGTCTTGTTATCGAATAGTATTGAGGGCTTTATATGATAGGCATAATTGATTTCTGCTCTTGCTTCTAGTATTTTTGTATTTATATTTCTCCTTATATATGAGGGTGTTTTATATGCTAGGCTGAGTGCAGATGCGGATATTATGAATACCGCCATAGATAGGACGAGTACTACTAGTAGTATTTTCTTATAGTTTTTAATTAACTTCATATCTATACCACCTTCTAATTAGTTTAATATAATATGATAAAAACAGGAATAGGAGAATAAGTGATACTAGGAATAATAATCCCATGTAGTATGTGCCAAACAGATTGGATAATAGTATCAAGGGATAGCCTAGATATGGTATGATGAACATTGTTTTACCGATAATCTTATCCTGATCGATCCTCCACGGATCCGCATAATTGTTTGCATCACCCTTCGTGATAACCCGGCTATTTTCAAAGCTGTATATCCTATGAACTATGATAGTACCACTGGTTGAGAACGCTATTATATCTCCTACACTGTATTGTTCCATCTTCTTAACTATGACCATGTCGCCGGGATTGATCTCTGGTTCCATCGAGCCTGTTAGAACTACAAAAGAATGTACTCCTGCAAACTGGGATATTGCTATAATGCCTAGAATTAGTACTGGAGCTATAGCTTTGATCTTGCTAATTATTCCTATTTCCTTTTTGGGTGTAAGCGTTGGGCTATGGGTGAACTTAGTGTAATCGAGGATTACAAGGGCAGCTATTAATCCTATCATTAACATAATGCCTGACATGTACGTTTTTATCATAGGCTGTATGGGGAAGTAGTACCATATGAGATCGACTCCTAGCCTATAGTAGAGTGCGGGGAGAAGACCGTAGAGTATGATAATTATACTTGTAGTTAAATTCATCATTAGTTCTCTTATGAATAATATACTTGTTTCACCAGCATTTGTCGCTAACTGTATTGGTTGTATCATTATAAACGACATGATTACACTAATGAGTATGACGAACACTATGCTCCATTTCTTCAGCATTAATGCCTTTACATGTTCTATGGCCGACAAACTCGTTAGAGTCAGGATAAAGGGTGCTACGACTGCTAGTGGTTCAACGAAGTATATGCTTTTACCGAATCCAAAGAAAATTCCGGAAAAGAACAGGGGAGCTAGAGTTACTGCTATCATTAGGGGTATATAGGTTGAAATTACATTGTATGTTGGTTTCTTATAGATTACCCTCCTATATATGATAGTTATTACTAAGATATTCATAGTGATAAGCACTATGTAGAAAGACATACCGTAAAGTATGTTAAGATACCTAATTAGATATGTTAATATCAGTAATAGAAACGGTATAATAATCGATAAGTAATCCTTAGTCGATGATAACAAATTCTATCTCACTTTTTCATTATTTTATACAAAAGGGTTTGTATATAGGGGTTGAAAAACATTCCCCCTAATTTATGCGGTTAACTTATATATTACCTGCCCGAGGGCACATTACTATCGTATTCGTTCCACTGGATCGCATCATAGTATATTATGAATGTTAGATTTGCGTTCTGCGGCATGTCCTGGAGTATTGTTATGTCGAAGCTAATATCGGCTGTTTGTCCTGGGTGAAGCTGTAATCCGAAGTTGTCTCCCCACCACATGAGTATGTCGGGTTTACCGTCTCCGTTTAGATCAATCATTGTCCCGTTTGCGTTCTGCTCACTATATACTGAATAGTATGTCGATGTCCCGGTTCCATTGTAGAACCTTATACGCCATATCTTGAGCGGTATTGTTCCCGAGTTTACCACCGTGAACCCTATGTGTGTATAGTACCACGGGTATCCATTTACGATTGTAACGTTTAATGCATCATAATCTCCATCGCCATCTGTATCGATTAGCTTCACATATGTTGTTCCAACATCCTTGTTTTCAGGGACCGGTATGATTTCTTTCTGCGGTATTAGCGTATAGTTCACCATTTGGTCAGGTGTATTTACAGGGTCAGTCGTTGATACCGTGCCATATTTGAATGCAAAGTCTAGTTTGCCTGTGTTTACATAGTTGTTTATTAGTAGTGTTTGATACCACATTGCATAGGCTACTATTGAGCCCACGAGCATTACGAGCGCGAATATTCCGATTATTGCGATTTGTTTTCTCATACATGTTCACCTTTCGTGATTGGAGGTATTACCCCCATGAAAAACTTATCATTAACATTATGTTACGTATACACCCTTGTTACCTACCAGCTGAGCTAGGTACTTCGTTCCACTGTGCAAATGTTAGCTGTACTTCGAATGAATATGTCGTTAATTCTTCAGCTGCCTGCTTGACACCTATTGTTAGATAGTAGGTACTGTTCTCATTAGGATGTATTTGTGTATCTTTAGGTATTCTTAGGCTTACACAAAGTGCTGTCTTGTTTAAGTCCTCAGATATATGAGGACGAAGCAGTTTAACTGGTATAGTGCCTATATTGGTGACGTTGAATTTTACTGTTACACAATAGCCTGGATATGCATTTACAATCGTAACATTTAGCTTGATCGTATTGTTTTGGTCATCGTATCTTTCAGGGGTAACGATTACATGTGCGACATCCTTGCCTTCATCGTTATTGAACTTTTCACCGCACTGAGGATCCGGTCCATTGTCGTTTGTTTGCCATCCACCGAATGCTACACGTACTTCACCTGTGTGAATGTACGTGTTTATCCGTATAGTTTCAGACCACATGGCTAGTGCTG